>JBJKPQ010000022.1:0-32116 GCA_046706305.1 Bacteroidales bacterium | reverse complement strand
CTCTTAGGGACAGCGAATTTCAACAATAGAATTTCCATAGTTTTGGCAGTGTTAATTTGTTGCTAACTTGTATATAAAGTTACAATTGATGCCAATTAATACTTCTAAATGATAGATAGATTCATGCTTCCGCCCGGTCAGTCACATATGCAACATACCAAAACGCCACTATTCCCTTCAATATCTGTTATGGACTAACTATTTTAACTCTCACAATCTCATACAAGTTAGACAAAAATCATTTATTGTGCTACTTACTCGGTGACTTTTTGCTTGATAGTGATTAAAATATGATTCAAGGCCCTTCCATGGACCTTAACTTTTAATTTCTCAACAGTCACATTCAGTATTTTCCGCAAAGCTGTATGAATCAGTTTTCAAATTCATGGGACGCAGATGGGACAAATCAGGGAATAAAAAACCCTATCATGCTGATTTTCTGCACTGATAGGGTTTGAATTTGAGGTCGGTGGCGGAGTCGAACCGCCGTACACGGTTTTGCAGACCGCTACCTAGCCACTCGGTCAACCGACCATTCGTTTATTTATTCGTCGGACCGCTTTACCTGGTTCTCCCCGGATGATCCGAAGCTACCTGGCCTCCCGATAACTATCGGGACGGTCAACCGACTCTGAACACCGCAATTGTCTTTGACCACCGTAGCTTTCTTTGACCGTGGTAGCGCAGGTGGTAGCGCAGGTGCCCTGAGTTCGGATTGCAAAAATAGTAATTTTTATAAAATAAAAACGAATAGAAGATTTAAATCCGGAAAGATGTAAAAACTTAAACTATTCATCCTTCCCTTCTTCTTATAAGGCAAAGGGCCGGGAGGCGGGCTCAAAAAAGGCAGGATACAGGATAAAAGAACGTTTGAAAGGAATCCTTAAAAATATAATCCCCTCGTACCAATACCTGGAAGAGATTTACTTTAAGTTATCCTTAACTTAAGTATTATACCTTCAGCCTGATGCCCGGCGCCTGTGGCCTTTTCTAAACTTTTGCCCTAATACTTTGTTTTACATTTATATACAAAGAAATACTGATGAAAGCTGTTATATTAAAAGATTTCGGCGGCGTTGAAAACCTTGTCATACAAGATATCCCGGTTCCACAGATATCGGATGATGAGGTGCTCGTTGAAGTAAAAGCACTGAGTATTAATCCCGTGGAAATTAAGACCAGAAAAGGTCATGCCCTTGCCATGCAGCTTAAGGCTGACAAACCTGTGATACTGGGATGGGATATATCAGGAGTGGTTAAAAAAACAGGGAAAAACGTTACCTCTTTTCTTGAAGGAGATGAGGTATTCGGCATGATCAAGTTTCCGGGGCATGGAAAGGCTTATGCAGAATATACTGCTGCGCCTGAGAAACATCTTGCTCTTAAACCTGCCAATATATCTCATGAGGAAGCTGCCGCGGCAACCCTGGCTGCAATGACAGCATGGCAAATATTAACTCATGCAGGTATAGTAGAAGGTCACAGGGTGCTTATACATGCTGCTGCCGGGGGTGTGGGACATTATGCCGTACAGATGTCTAAATATCTTGGCGCTACAGTTTTTGCGACTGCTTCTGAATCAAATATTGAATTTCTCAGGGATCTCGGGGCCGAACAGGTGGTGGATTATAATAAAGACAAATTTGAAGATGTAGTCAGTAATATTGATTTTGTCCTGGATGCAGTAGGTAACGACTACATAGAAAGATCGTTGAAAATAATGAAGCCCGGTGGCCTTATAATAAGCATCCCATCCGGTGCTGCCGAGAGTGTTGCTGAGAAAGCCGGAGCCATGGGCCTTCGTGGAGAACGCTTCATGGTAAAATCAAACGGTGATGATATGAAGGAAATAGCCTCTCTCCTCGAAACCGGTAATGTAGTATCTTATATATCGAAAGTATTCCCCGTTGATAATATCCGCGATGCTCACCTTCAGGTTGAAACAGGAAAAACAAGGGGAAAAGTAATTGCTGTATTTAAAACATGAATAGTACCCTTAACATAAGGTTTTTAACCCCCATTTTCAAGCTTAAGTATCATATAGTCCGTAAATTACACTGATTTACAACCTGAACCTATTTCCCCGGAAGTTGTTATACATTATATTGTATATCTCTAAATTTATCGGATATGAGATTGGTACCTGACCTTTTGTCTTTGCTCCGGTATAATATATACCCGGATGCCGGCGACTCAAAAAAAATACCAGGGAATCCGTATGAGCAATTTGAAAAATGGATGAATGAAGCTTGTCTCAACAATATGCCCCTGCCCGATTCGATAGGCCTGAAGATGGAAGAAAAAGGAACAAGTCATTCAGATAACAGTATTTTGGTGATAAAAGGCTTTACAAAAGGAATGTTCACTTTCTTCACAAGTTACGATGGTACCGTTCATAACGACCCTGTTGAATCCTATGCTGTCATCACATTACTCTGGAGCAGTATGTACAGGCGTATTAAAATAAAAGGCAGGTTGGTACAAATTCCAGAGGAAGATTCAAAAGGTTATGACTGCGAAAAACCATTCATAAGCCAGATCCGGTCTGCGGCCGGAAACAGTATGCCTGTAAAAACGGATTATTACCCCGGGACTGATAATAATCAAATGCAATGGAAGGGATATTACCTCGATCCGCGATACATTGAATTCTGTCATGGCCACCTGTTTCTGCTTAATTACCGCATAAAATACAGCATGAGAAAAGAAAAAACCTGGAACATAAAGAGGCTCTTCCCTCTTGTTTATTATGGATGACAACATTTTGATTACTTTTATGTCCGTATTAATAAACATATTCACCTGCAGCCCGGCATATGCCGTTTGATTCGGGGCGGGCTGAAGACGATGATAAACACAGTACAATGATTAATTACAAAGGATCCTATACCGATTTTTACCAGCTCACAATGTCGCAGGTATATTTCCTTAAAGGACAAAGGGATACCCGGGCAGTATTCGACTATTTCTTTCGCAAGCTGCCGTTTGAATCAGGCTATGCTGTCTTCGCAGGACTGGAAGATATGGTTGAAGCCCTTCAAAACCTTAAATTTGACAAGAAAGACCTTTATTTCCTTAAAGAACAGGGCTTTGACAAAGATTTCATCAGTTTCCTGGCCGACTTCAGGTTCAGGGGTAATATTTTCAGCTCTAAAGAAGGAGACATTGTTTTTCCTGTAAGACCGGTTCTTCAGGTTGAAGCTACTATTATTGAAGCACAGTTAATTGAAACACTGCTTCTTAATATCCTTAATTTCCAGACTCTCATTGCAACTAAAGCCAGCCGTATGAGACAGGCTGCCGGATCGAGGACACTTATAGATTTCGGATTACGCAGGGCACAGGGTACCGGGGGGTATTATGCCAGCAGGGCAGCCTTCATAGGAGGCTTTGATGCTACAAGCAATACTCTGGCCGGACGCGATTTCGGGATTCCGGTTTCAGGGACCATGGCTCACTCTTATATAGAAAGCTATGATGATGAACTTACTGCCTTCAGACATTTTGCCGAGGAGAGACACAATGATACGATTTTGCTTGTAGATACTTACAATACTCTTAACAGTGGTCTTCCAAATGCAATAAAAGTAGCCCGTGAAATGGAGGAAAAAGGACATGCCCTTAAAGGCATCCGGCTCGATAGTGGTGATCTTGCATATCTTTCCAAAAAAAGCAGGGAGATGCTGGATAATGAAGGTCTTCATAATGTGAAGATAGCTGTATCCAACCAGCTCGATGAGTATATAATTAAGAGTCTTCTGGAACAACAGGCTCCCATTGATGTGTTCGGCGTGGGTACATCGCTGGTTACGGGCCAGCCCGATGCCGCCCTGGATGGTGTTTATAAAATGGCCAGCTCAAATAATAAACCAAGAATAAAACTTTCCGATAATGTCAGCAAGATCACTCTTCCTCATATGAAGCAGGTCTTCAGGATGACAGACGATTCAGGCATATTCACAGGTGCTGATGCAATTACAATGGCTGATGAAGAAGATATTGACATTATGTACCATCCTCTTTACCCGCTGAAGACCCTTTCAGTAAAAAAATTCCACAAAGAACCCCTGATGGAACAGGTAATGAAAAACGGTCAAAGACTTACTAAGAAAAAGTCCTTACAGGAAATTGCAGACTATACCAGGGAACGGTTACTGAGTCTACCGGCTGAATATAAGCGATTTAATTACCCTCATATATATAAAGTGGGACTGAGCGCAAATCTCAAAAATGAAAGAGACAGACTCGTGGAAGAACATAATAAACAATTATGAATCCCCGCTGTTAAAAGCTATTGAAAAAAGATACTTAACCATAGAGATAAGATCTATTAACCGGAATCAATAAAAATGAATGCATTAATAATACTTGATCTGCAAAATGATTTCACCCCGGGTGGCAGCCTGGCCATTGAAAAAGGCGATACAATAATCCCTGTTGTAAACAGTCTCCAGGATCACTTCGACCTTGTTGTTGCAACCCAGGACTGGCATCCCGGGAATCACAGGAGCTTTGCATCCAATAATCCCGGGAAAAAGCCCTTCGATACAATAGAAATAAATGGATTGTCAGATACTCTCTGGCCCGATCACTGTGTCCAGGGATCTCCGGGTGCTGATTTTCATCCGGGGCTGAAAACAAAAAACATTGCAGCAGTATTCAGAAAAGGAATGGATCCGGGAACAGACAGCTATAGTGGTTTTTATGATAATGACCATAAAACATCGACCGGACTCGCAGGATACCTTAAAGAAAAAGGCGTGAAAGAAGTTTATTTCTGTGGCCTTGCCGGAGATATATGTGTTTACTATTCAGTCAAAGACTCAGTAAACGAGGGCTTTGACACAACGCTGATAGAAGATGCAGCCATGCCGCTTAACATTGAGAACTATACCATTTTGAAGAAAGAACTGTCTGAGATGGGTGTTAACATCATTAAAAGCGAAACAATCCTGAACAAATCGAAGTAATCCTGCCCCCTTAAACGGGTTCTGATGTATTAAATAATGTCCTGATAACAAATATGGAGTCTTTCTTATTATCCCTTAACCATGCATTAACTCCCGGCTATTTTATTCTGTATCTTATCGTTGCCCTTATCCTGGGACTCACAAAAGCAGGTCTTAACGGCATAAGCCTGTCGGTAATCCCGGTAATGGCTCTGATTTTCGGGGCAAAAGAATCAACAGGTGTGCTACTGCCAATGCTTATTATAGCTGATATTATGGCAGTTATATACTACCACAGGAACGCTGTTTGGAAACATATAACAAGAATCCTGCCATGGGTCGCAGGTGGAATTCTTATAGCCCTTGTCACCGGAAACCTGATTAATGATACTCAGTTCAGAATAGTGATGGTTACCGTTGTGTGGATAATGATTATCCTTATGATACTGAATGATTTTCGCAAAAAATCAGGCAGAGAGATCCCTGAAAATCATTTTTTTGCTTCACTAATGGGTTTGTCCGGAGGCTTTGCCACAATGATAGGAAACTCTGCCGGTCCTGTCTTTAATCTTTATTTCCTGGTTATGCGACTGCCCAAAAAGGAATTCATAGGCACCGGCGCCTGGCTTTACTTTATTATGAACCTGGGGAAACTGCCCCTCCAGATCTTTGTGTGGAAAACAATTACAGTGAATTCAATAATACTGAACCTGCTTACGATACCTGTAATAGCAGCAGGGATCTTTGCAGGGATTCATATAGTAAAAATTATACCTGAGAAGGTATACAGGTATTTTATAATCATTACCACATTGATAGCTTCCGTCTTTCTGCTTATATAGTATTGAAATATTTCAGGCCGGAACCTGCATCTGATTTTTCCTGTTTCGTATCCTGAAATAGGTAAGACCGTTTATTTCAGTCATATCAACTACAGAGAACCCGTTAGACAAAAAGGTCTTTAAAAGACTTTTTTTGTTGATATCCTGATCGGTCCTTGAATCGAGAAAATTGATCATCTTCTTATATACCCTTGATCCCAGGCTTGTTTCCTTGCCTGATCTCTTATCATTGAAACATCCTATCAATTCGGTTCCAGGTTGCATTATATCGTAAATATTCTCCAGGAAGAGATCCAGGTCCCTGATAAGATTGAGTCTCCTGAGGTTAACAATAGCTTTGATATCCTCGAAATCTTCAACATCATAAAAATAGTGCTGCCTTGCCGGCAGAACAAGTATTTTTTCGCCATTCAGCATCCCCAGCCACTCAAGATAATCTACAAAGTTACCATTATCTTCTGCAACAAGCTTTTCCTCAACGGGATTAGGCTTTTTGGTTGTGATTGCCGGATTATAAAAATCCAAAACACTTTTACCGGTGTTACTTCTTTTAATGGTTTCCTGTCTCTCTAAAACTGCAGTGGCTTCCATGTATAAAATCATTTAAAATTTATACTTGTAAAACTACAGTTAAGAGCAATACGAGGCAAGCTGCATAAGCCCATATAATGGGCAAATGAAGCTTGTCTTAAAATCCTTAATCATAAGAAAACCGACGATAGATTACTCCCTTGTGCAGTTCACATAAAAAAGGAGGCAGTTCGTCAAAACCGGTTATCGTTTTATGAGTAATACAGGTTCATCCATACCAGGAGCCAGTTAGCATACACTTATCTCTCTGAATTACTGACAATTAATTCAAGTACATATAAAAATACAGGCGGGAAAGAAGGAATTACAGGTTTTGACTAACGACCGGAATTTTAGGACGAAAATTTCTAAATGATGTCAATAATCATACTTTCTGATGAATTATTACAGGTTCCGGCAGGCGTAAAACGTCAGATTTTCTAAATCATCTGCTTAAAACGACACTGACCGAACCTATTTTACCCCCCATCGGCGGATTCAGTTTTGATACTTTTACAGTTATCTTTTTGATACCGCTCATTTCAGCATAAACAGAGTCAATAATCCTTCCGGCAATATGTTCAAGAAGATGTGATTTTAAGCCCATCTGCTTCTTAACTATCTCATAAACTCTCTGGTAATTTACTGCATCCTTCAGGTTGTCACTTTGCGAAGGGAGCTCCATATCCGTTTCAATTCTAAGATCAACAAGGAACTTGTTTCCAACTATACGCTCTTCTTTAAAATGCCCGTGAAAAGCATAAAACTCCATGTTTTCTATCTCTATGAGACCCATGTTAAGAATTTATAAGTACTTATAGTTAAAAGTGACTAAAGTTGGGAAGAAATAATGTAAAAAATACAAAAACAATTAACTTTCATAAATAATAAATTTCTGAAAAATTATCCTCAAATCATTCCCCTCTGTTAAATTCATCCTATTTTTGTAATCCTAAAGTTTTTAAGTATGAATGAGGAGAACAAAAGGGAAAGCGAAGAAATAAAATCACCGGTTAGTTTTATTGAACAGTTTATAGCTGAAGATCTGCGTAAAGGGAAGAACAACGGTAGGATACATACACGGTTTCCGCCCGAGCCAAACGGTTATCTGCACATAGGTCATGCGAAGGCAATTTGTCTCGATTTCGGGATGGCACAGAAATTCGGCGGTAAATGTAACCTTCGCTTCGACGACACTAACCCGGTGAAGGAGGATGTGGAATATATCGATTCAATCAAGGAAGATATTCACTGGCTCGGATTTGACTGGGAAGGAAGGGAATTCTATGCTTCCGATTACTTCAGGCAACTGCACGATTTTGCCACTGACCTCATAAAAAAGGGATTGGCGTATGTAGATGATCAGCCGGCTGATGTTATTTCTTCACAGAAGGGGACCCCCACAAAACCCGGTACAGAAAGCCCTTTCAGAAACAGGCCCGCCGCGGAAAATCTTGATCTTTTCACAAGGATGAATGCTGGTGAATTTGAAGAAGGCAGTAAGGTTCTCCGGGCTAAAGTGGATATGACATCGCCTAACATGCATATGCGGGATCCAATAATATACAGGATAATAAAAACAGCTCATCACCGCACCGGTAATACCTGGACGGTGTATCCTATGTATGACTTTGCCCATGGACAGAGCGACTATTTTGAAGGGATTACTCATTCTCTGTGCACACTTGAATTTGAAGTACACCGCCCTTTATACGACTGGTTTATAGATCAGCTTAAAACAGACGATTACAGGCCGAGACAGATTGAGTTCAACAGGCTCAACCTTACATATACAATCATGAGCAAACGAAAGCTGCTCGAGCTGGTGCGCGAAGGCAGGGTGAAAGGCTGGGATGATCCGAGGATGCCAACCCTGTGTGGTCTCCGGCGAAGGGGATATACTCCTGAATCGATAAGACGATTCATCGATCTTATCGGCTATACCAAGGTGGAAGCCATCAATGATGTATCACTCCTTGAGCATGCAGTACGTGAAGATCTGAATATCAAGGCACCCAGGGTATTCGGAGTGTTGAATCCACTCAAGTTAATTATAACGAATTACCCGGAAGACAGGGTTGAGAATATGGAGCTGATAAATAACCCTGAAGATGAGAGTATGGGTACCCGGACAGTTCCTTTCAGCAGGGAGGTCTATATAGAACAGGATGATTTCATGGAAGACCCACCTAATAAATTCTTCCGGCTTGCTCCGGGAAAAGAGGTGCGGCTTAAGGGAGCATATATAATAAAATGTGAAGGTTTTAAGAAAAATGAGATTACCGGAGCCATCGAAGAGGTTTACTGTACCTACGATCCGGATACAAAAAGTGGCGGTGATGCTTCCAACAGGAAGGTAAAAGGCACTCTTCACTGGGTATCTGCTTCTCATGCCATAGACGCGGAGATAAGACTGTACGACAGACTTTTTAACCACGAAGACCCGGCCGGACAGAAAGAGGAAGACTATAAATCATTCCTTAATCCCGATTCACTCAGAGTCCTTAAAGGATGTAAGGTTGAACCTTCTCTTGCAGAGGCAAAACCGCTTGAAAAATTTCAGTTCCAGCGTATCGGTTATTTCTGCGTCGACTATGATTCAACCGATAAAAACAAGATTTTTAACCGTACTGTTCCTTTAAAAGATACCTGGGCAAGGGTAACCGGGAAATAATTGCTTTCCCGGTCCTTATCCCGGATTATAAAACTAAAGATATAAGATCCGCCTTATCAACGCATTATTATAACTTTCTGAGTTACTACCCTTTCTCCCGACTTATATACTATTATATAAGTGCCATTGCCTATGTGCGACATATCGAGCCGGATTAATTCTCCCTTATTTTCAGTTACAGGATGAGTTAAAAGTACTTTACCCGTAAGATCCATAACATGAATCTCAGCACCATTGGCTGTTTCCCTGTCAAGGATAACATTAAGATCGTTCCCGTTTAATGGACTTGGCCATATTTTAAACTGGAGATTGCTTTTAACATCCCCTGTTCCTGTCACAACTGTTTTTTCAAAACCGGTTATCAATGGTACACTCCATCTCCCCGATTCATCAAGGAAACGGACATATAAATAATGAGTGCCATCGGCAACACCTGACATATCAAGCTTAGTATCAAGGTTACGTATTGAATTAGCTGATATCGCCGGTTCATCCAGGACCGAGGTGTTGTCATCAATCCAGTACTGGTATTTTGTAATTTCGCTCTTACCTGTTGTGATTGTCTTCTTTAAAAACATCCTTGAAATGAGAACAGACCACCGTCCCGAGCCATCCTTCGCCCTGAAGCTGAGCCTGTGCACGCCATCGGGATAGGATGACAGGTCAGCCAGGTCCGACAGTTTAAGGACTCCTGTTGCACTTACTGCCCGGGTGAACCCCGTAGCGGGTCTTTCATCAATCCACATCTCAGCAGACTTAAAGGTGGCAGTCGCTTCAACAGGAGTAAATTTTATAAACTGTTTCCTTGAAACAACACTCCATTTCTTCAACTCATCCATGAACCTGAAGTTTATGGCATGTAACCCGTCGGGCAGTGATGACATGTCAATCCCTGTCTCAAAATTTTCAGCCGCAACAGGGCTGACCGGCAGCATTACTTTCGCAGCATAATCGTTGTCGATCCAGTATTCCAACCTGGTTACGGTCGACTGACCGTTCATCTGCAGTGGCAGTAACAGTACAACAAGAAATGCCAGTAGATTCCTGCAGATTGATGCCTTTGTTCTCTCTTTGCAAATAACCGCTCGTCTCATATTCAGTTACTCTGGCCGGTTACTACAAATCTTACCTGAAGCTTTTGATCAGCGTCTGTGGCACCAGCAACATCCGCAACAGAGATATGGGGATTTGAAGGTACCGCGGCTGTCTTATAAGGAGTATCTGTACCATATATTCCTGCATCTGTCCCATCTGTGCCGAAGCCAATAGCAGGACTGCCGGCTTTAAGGTGGTAATCCTGTGCATAGTCAAACAATACTCCCGACTGATCAACGAAGATTGTTGACGGATCGACATTAACAATATTTGATGCATCGAGACCAATAAAGTTATAAACTATAATGTTATTCAGGTAAGTATTATCCGTCAAACCATCAAGCAAAAGGGAATTGGTAAGTGTAAAAATATTGTTTTGTATTATGGCACTAAATACATTATCTATAACCCTGTAGCCTGTACCTGGGGTATACAGAAATATGTTATTCCGTATCGAAAGTGATGTGGCATTAAAGTTCACAATACGGTTCTGTATGATATTCTTTTCCACTATAATGTTATCTGATATCGATCCCAGGTCGATATATCCCCTTATCACATTTTCAGAGATCAGTACATTATTTACGGGACCTGTAGTACATTTGACCCAGTTGAGATTGCAGTGAGTAATTGTAAAATTTGAAAAAGATCCTTTAAGTTCAATATAACCTGCATATAATCCCTCAATATAACCGGATCCCGACACACCATTAACAACAATGTTACCATTTATCTGTGTAACGCCGGTTGCACCTGTTGAATCAGGATAGTGACCGGCCCCGAATATGATAAGGTTCTTGGAGATAACCGGATTTTCTGTAAATAACCCGCCGGAAATATACAGTGTATCCCCGTTGTCAGAAGCAGCAAGAGCCGTTGCAATTGAAGGATATACCGATGCATCTCCCTGATGCTGAAGAATTACGCTCTTCTGGGCGTTTGACCTTGCTGTAAATAGTAAGATAAATAGTACAGCCAGTGAAAATACTTTCAATACCTTCATAACAAGTTTGTTTTATGTTAATAATGTAATGCCGGAACAATTACCAGGGTCAGGCCGGCTTATCGTTAGTTAAAATAGAGAAAAATATTGTTAATCGCCCCCCTGTGTTGTTAAAATGTTAAAAAAAATATATTTTTGCGCCTGCAAACTGCTCCGTGGTGTAATTGGCAACACGTCTGACTCTGGATCAGAAGAGTCCAGGTTCGAGCCCTGGCGGAGCAACAAAATAAACCGCGAAAGCGGTTTTTTTGTTGCGGAGACAGGAGCCCTGACAAGCGAAACGAATTGAAGCTTCGTCAGCGGCCCTGGCGGAGCAACTGAGATGCCGGTTCTATAGCCGGCATTTTTATTTTGCGGAGCCAGGGCGAGAAGCCTGTCCGCCGAAGTCCCGAGCATTCGGGACGAAGGTGGAAGCCCTGGCGGAGCACTCTCACACTCACATTTTCCTTGTCCTGCGATCTTGCGGTTGTGCAGTCCTGCGGTCAATAGCTTAATCAATAATTGCTAATAATTGAATGAATTACCTGCAAAAGCCGGAACCCCTGACCACATTTGGCCGGTTTCTTTCTCAAAAACATAAGATAAATGATAACAGCGTCTTACAATCGGCATGAGGTGGTCGGTTAACTCCGGCGTAGCTTGACCAGGGGTCCCGCATTATCCAAATAAAATAACAAAGGACTTCAAAACCGGCCCGGGCATTTTGTTTTAAGCCTGAATCACTTTAATTAACAAAATATTAAAGTATATTTGAGTAATTATGTTAAGCCAGGCCTGCCATATAATTGTAACACTGGTAATTCTTTTTATTTCATCCGTATTGGTTGATGACGGCAGGTCCATTATGATCTTAAGCGATAACATTGAGTTCCAAATTGATCATGATCATCATGACCTTGAGATACCGCATCAGAATAATAATAATGATTCTGTACATGATGAGGAATTTTTAGGTATTAACGGTTCCATCTTTTCATGTCCATCCCAAATACTATTTCTCTCAGCAAGTACTTGTGAAACCGGACCTCGGGATTATCCGGGATCTATCTGGGAACCTCCCAAATAACCAAAAAACCTACCTGTAATTATCCGTTTCATATTTGCACTGCCAGTAAACCAGGATATTATCTGATTTATAAAGGCTTAAGTGCCAAATATCTCACATCCAGTTATTTCACAATAATTAACCCAATGCTGAATTCATGAATATACCATTTCAAAATCCAACCATTAAAGGATTGACGCAGGCAGAAGCGTCAGAGAGACTTCAAAGAGAAGGATTTAATGAGTTACCATCATCAAAACCCAAAAGTGTGTTTAAAATTGCGCTAGGTGTAGTAAAAGAACCTATGTTCCTGCTTTTAGTGGCCTGCGGTACTCTTTACCTGATACTGGGGGATATTCAGGAAGGTCTGATGCTTCTTTCCTTTGTTTTTGTAGTGATGGGTATCGAGTTTTACCAGGAAAAGAAAACAGAAAAAGCTTTGGACGCGCTGAAGGATCTCGCAAGTCCCAGGGCTCTTGTTATCCGTGATGGCGAAGCGATCAGAATCGCAGGGAAAGAAGTAGTGAGAGGCGATATTGTTGTGTTGCAGGAAGGTGATAGGGTCCCGGCAGATGCTGTTGTACTGATGAATAATAACCTGCTTGCAGATGAGTCCCTGCTTACCGGAGAATCTGTACCGGTACGAAAAAGGGAATGGAGACAGGACGACAGAACATTTACACCGGGAGGTGACGATCTGCCCTTTGTATATTCCGGTTCAATGATAGTCCAGGGAAATGGTCTCGTTGAAGTTACTGCGATAGCTCTGGAAACAGAAATAGGTAAAATCGGCAAAGCACTTGAATCAGTCAAAGAGGAACCAACAAAGCTTAAAAGAGAGATGCACAGGCTGGTAAAAACCCTTGCAATTGCAGGTATTATTTTGTGTATTCTTGTTGTGGTAGTATATACAATAACCAGGGGTGACTTGCTTAAGGGATTTCTGGCCGGAATTACTCTTGCCATGGCAATGCTGCCGGAAGAGTTTCCTGTCGTTCTTACTATTTTCCTTGCTATGGGTGCCTGGCGGATGTCGAAGAAAAAGGTTTTAACAAGAAAGCCTGCAGCTATTGAAACCCTGGGCTCTGCAACTGTATTGTGCACAGATAAAACCGGTACCCTGACCCAGAATAAAATGACAGTTTCCCGATTATATAATGGATATGAATTTTTAAATATTACCCAGGGGAAGGAGATTCCCGAATCTTTTCATGAAATTATTGAATATGGTATCCTCTCAAGCCAGGTAAATCCCTATGATCCAATGGAGAGAGCCATTCTTAATACAGGGCAGCAATATCTGTCCGGGTCTGAACATTTACATTACGATTGGGTAATGGAGAAAGAATACCCCTTGTCAAAAGATTTATTGGCTATGTCAAGGGTTTATTCAAGGACCGGGGCATCCGAAAAAGTGATTGCCCTCAAAGGCGCTCCCGAAGCTATTTTTGATCTGTGCCATCTCGATAAGGATACTACTTCAATCTATGAAAATGCTGTGATGAAAATGGCATCAGACGGACTGAGAGTACTTGGAGTAGGCAGGGCTACATTAGGCTCACAGGAAAATGCTCATATACAGCACGATTTTGATTTTGAGTTTTCAGGATTGATCGGATTATCGGATCCAATCAGAGATAGTGCTCCTGAGGCCGTAAAAGAGTGCTACAATGCAGGAATGAGAGTCATTATGATCACCGGAGACTATCCTGTCACCGCAATTAATATCGGAAAGGAAGTTGGCATCAAGAATCCGGAATCGTGCATAACCGGTCAGGAATTGCAGGAAATGTCTGAGGATGAATTATGTGAACGGATCAGAGATGTTAACATATTTGCCCGGGTCATACCTGAACAAAAGCTGAAAATTGTAAATGCTCTCAAAAGGAACAATGAAATAGTTGCAATGACCGGTGATGGCATAAATGATGCCCCTGCACTTAAATCGGCAAATATCGGAGTTGCAATGGGTGAGAAAGGTACTGATGTTGCACGGGAAGCATCATCCCTGGTGCTTATGGATGATAATTTTGCTTCCATTGTGGGAGCTGTCAGGATGGGAAGAAGGATATTCGATAATCTTCAGAAAGCTTTAGGATATATTTTTGCCATACACGTCCCTATTGCCGGCCTGTCACTGATACCGATATTTTTTGGAGGATTGCCTTTAATTCTCTGGCCAGTGCATATTGTATTTCTTGAACTTATTATTGATCCGGCATGTACGATGATTTTTGAAGCTGAAAAAGAGGAAAAGAATGTGATGACCAGGAAGCCAAAGGATATCGATGAACCATTTTTTGGACCGGGCAAGATTTTTGTAAGCTGCCTGCAGGGGATCGGAATACTTCTGATCTGCCTTCTTGTCTATTTTGCCGGCCTGAAGATGGAATATTCCGAAAACAGCGTGAGAGCATTAACATTCGTTACCCTGATAAGTTCCAATATAGGTGTTATAATTTCAAACCGGTCCTGGACTTCAAATATATTCAGAATCCTTGTTACACCAAACAAAGCAGTAACCTGGATTGTCGGGGGAGCATTTGTCTTTCTGCTCCTGATCTTAAATTTACCTGTTTTATTGGATCTTTTTATGTTCGAAAAGTTAACATTTCCCGAAGTAACCTTTTGTATAGCTGCGGGGTTTACCAGTATTCTTTGGTTTGAATTATATAAGAGAATCAGAAATACCTGATTGTTTTCCCAAACCCTTAACCCTTTATAAAGAGTGGTGGTCATTTAACTCCGGCGTAAAGTGATCAGGTGCCCGGCTTATCCAGTCAGGCAAAACAATATTCAAATCCGGGAAACAGCAATTCAGATTGCTTCATATACTTTCCTGGTGACTGAATCCACAAATTCATCAATAATTCTTTT
The DNA here is from genome assembly GCA_046706305.1 of Bacteroidales bacterium. Classification (GTDB taxonomy): domain Bacteria; phylum Bacteroidota; class Bacteroidia; order Bacteroidales; family VadinHA17; genus LD21. Next base: position 17,061 of record JBJKPQ010000022.1, on the reverse strand, counting down.
TGTATGACTATCCCTTTCATCAGGGCTGGCAGCAATTTTTCTTACTGTTTGAATGAACCTGTCAATATCTTCCCGCGTGGTACCAATGCCAAAGCTTAACCTGACTATTCCCGGAAGGGACAATTTTGGTAATACTGAAAGCATTAGTCTCTGGAACTTTTCGAGCCGGGGTGTCACACCTACAAGATGTTTTACCAGAATATGTGCGCAATGGCAGCCGGAGCGCACTCCTATCCCACCTTTCTCGGCCAACATTGGTGCCAGCTTGTGAGGCCATGGTTTATTAAGTGAAAATGCTATTACACCTCCACGACTGGCAAACCGTGGTGAAGTTATATCAGTAACCCCAAATATACTGATCCCCGGAATACTCTTCATTTCACTGAGCACCTGTGTCGTGAGCCGCCTTTCTCTTTCACTGATAATATCCATCCCCACACGTCCCAGCAGAACCATTGCCTTGCCCATCGCTGCCAGTCCGGCTGTATTCTCTTCTCCTGATGAAACTGCCTTTTCGATATATCCGGCACCAAAACTCAAAAGACCGTTTTTTGAAACAAGTGCACCGCTGCCAAATGGCGCATACATCTTGTGTGCAGAGAAAGCAAGAAAGTCGATATCCGATTCCGCCATATTTATCTTCCTGTGTGCTATGAGCTGTGCAGCATCAACAAGCAGGAGAGCACCATACCTGTGAGCCAGCCGGGCGATCTCAGTAATATCATTATAAGTACCCAGGACATTTGATGCTCCGCTTATTGCAACAAGCCTTATCCTCTTTTTGCCATGAATATCCTTTCTGTTATATTCTTCAAGAAAGGACTCCATCTCATCCAGGTCGATGAATCCTTCACTATCGATACCTAATCGTATCATCTGTGACTTTGTGGTGAAACGCCATGGCAGATCATTGGATGAATGTTCGAGAAGACTGCTGAGCACCAGGTTGTCATACCCACCTGTTTCTGAATCGCGAAGACCTTCGGCCGCAATGTTCAGGGCTTCTGTTGCATTCGAAGTGAAGATAATGTTATACTTCTCTGGCGGCGCACCAAGAAAATCCGAACAGATTGATCTTACCTCTTGTACAACGGCTTTACGGCCGGCGTCGTCAAGGTCCCATGAAATCCTTGCTGATCGCCAGACAGTTTCGAATGGAGATGTACTGGCGCTGTAATCCAGGTTTATATATGTCATAAATCCCTGAGATGTTGGTACAAGGTTATTCCTGCCCATAATATTTATACTAAGCTTATCGAGCAGTTCGTTGCCGGAAGAATTATCCAGGCTGTCATGCCAAATCATTTGATTTATATCCACATGTTTCAGTTCCCTCCCGGTGAATAAATTTTCCCCGTGTTTCTTTGCCAATTGCAATGCCCTGGCAAAAGTTATCACATTAATGACGGATGGTGTACCGGCCTCATATCTGTCAGCTCCCCTGGCCCATATCACCCATTCAGGAGCGACAAGCCTGGCAGTGCCTCCACCAGTATGAAAAGTGATATCCCCTTTTAATGCTTTCTTTTTTACGGCAACTGCCCGGATACCAAGGGGAAGGCCTACATCTTCACTGGATAAGGTTCTGTGTTGACTTAAACCTGTCTGCTCTGTTAACAATTCTGCTCTGAGAGGAGAGCAGAAGACTACTGTATATTTCTTTTTGCTAAGTTCCAGATAATCAAGCACTACATGCCTGGCATATTCATAGAGTCTTGTCGACACCAAAGAGTTATGCCCGCTTCCCCGGTGTACATTTGAATAATTAGCCAGGGCTTCAAGAACACTTTTCTCAATTCGTACCATTTCTAAGTAAAAACATTTTTGTTTTTAAAATTAATTCCTGAATGCATAAAGTGCTGAATCTGTTCATACATAAAGTATATTACCTATTGCAGCCGGTGTGGCACTTATTCTTTCTTTTAAATCGCTTTGCCAGGATTTTTTCAGCATTTAGATTCAAGGGAGGATTTGCATCATCCGGAGCTATTCCCAGACTATCAAACCCTCGAAACTGAGGCCCGTTAACTTCATATGAATGGGTACAGGCAATGAAAAGTGACTTTATTAAAGAAACCCAGGAGATTTTTATTATTGCACTCATGAATTACTAATTAGGTTCTTAATACAATTTTTTTGATTTACTTTTTATTAAAATTACGTGAAAATGTGACACAAGTCAATATTATTTAAATCGGACATATTCCAACAATCTTACCCGGATTAATGCGATTCCTTTATAGAGCTAACCGCTATGTGAAAACGTGTTACCCGGGATTTAGTTCCCAGCCAGTTTTTCTGCAGGTCAGTAAAAGTAAACAGGGATAAATAATGGTTTGGAGCAACTTATTTTCTCACTCCTAACACTGAAATAATCATACAACCGGGAGGCCAGGAGGTCATCCGGTCCAATGGAATTAAAATTCGTTTGAATAAATTTTTTGCTTTCATCATTCTTTGGCTTAAATTTGATAATGAATTAACTAACACTGATATATGCCGAGTATAATCGAAGGATACAACTACGACATCTTCATCAGTTACCGCCAGAAAGACAATAAGGGAGAGAAGTGGGTCAGTACATTTGTTGAGCAACTTAAAGGCGAACTTGAGTCAACTTTTAAAGAGGAGATAAGTGTCTATTTTGATATCAATCCTCATGACGGACTTCTTGAGATGCATGATGTGGATGAATCACTTAAAGAGAAGCTGAAGTGTCTCATCTTTATACCGATAATCTCCCGCACATACTGCGATCCGAAATCATATGCCTGGGAACATGAATTTAAATCCTTCGTTGAAAAGGCTTCAAACGATCAGTTCGGGATGAAAGTAAAACTGAAGGATGGTAACGTAGCCAGCAGGGTATTGCCGGTTCAAATCCATGACCTTGATCGTGAGGATAAGAAGACTATAGAATCTGTTATTGGCGGAGTCCTGCGGAGTATAGAGTTCATTTACAAGGAAGCCGGTATTGATAAACCTCTTGATCCTGATGATGCAGAAGAGACTAACCTGAATGCTACCAAGTACAGGATCCAGATAATTAAAGTAGCCCATGCGATAAAAGAGATCATCCACGGACTTAAAAATGAGATTGTTCATGCCGATAAAGAACCGGGCCATACTGAAGAATCATTAAAAGTCACCAGAACGGAGGTAAAAACAGACAGGAAACAAAAGCCTTCTCTGAGACGCATAAGCAAAATATTTTATGCAATTGCTTTCGCCGCTATAATAGTGATATCCGGAATACTTGTCTATCCGAAAATATCCAGTCGCAGTTCACTTGAAAAATTAAGATTATCCGGGGAGAAAATTACTGTTGTGGTAATGCCATTTCAGAATATGACTAATGACACAACATGGAATATCTGGCAGAGCGGGATTCAGGACATGTTGATCACTAATCTTTCAAATGCTTCGGATGAACTGAAAGTAAGGCAGTTGAAATCAATCAACGGATTAATTGAAAGCCAGGGTTCTGCCAATTATGCATCCATCACCCCCACCCTCGGAAATTCAATCTCCCGGAAACTTGATGCAAATCTGTATATTTACGGGAATATAAAGCAGGCCGGTACTGTTATGCGTGTTAATGCCCGGCTTGTTGACTCCAGGACAGGAGACGTTTTGAAATCTTTTCAAATTGAAAGTTCCTCAAGGGAAGGAAACATTTTCCAGGTCACTGATTCCCTTTCGGGAATGGTCAGGGACTTCCTGATAATATCAAGATTAATTAAAAAAGGTAATCCCGACTTCGCCAAATACGGAGCAAGCACAAAATACCCCGAGGCGCTTAAACTTGTCCTAAACGGGAACAATGTATTTAACAATAAATTTGACTACATAGCTGCAATTGACTATTATATGAAGGCAATAGCTGTTGATTCAACTTACCTGTGGCCAGCTATTATGATCTCATATTCATACCTGAACCTGGGATCTTATGTAAAGGGGAAGGAATGGTGTCGCAAAATATATGATAAAAGGGACCAGATGCCCCTGTATTACAAGACATATACCAATATTATGAATGCCTATTTTAATGAAACTCCATATGAGGCTATTAAATACTTCCGGCAACTTTTGGAAACAGATGATCAGCTGCCCGATGTGTATGGTGATATTGGAACTTGTTATAGCGATATGGGAGAATATTCCAAAGCAATCCCCGAGTATGAAAAATCACTGGAGATATACGAGAAATGGGGCACAAAACCTGTATGGGTATTCAACTATATATATCTTGGAAATGCATATCACAGAACTGGTCAGTATAAAAAAGAAGAAAAGCTATATAAGAAGGCTGAAGAAGATTTTCCGGGAGATGTTTTTATTTCTTATAACCAGGCCTTGTTGCAATTAGCTGAAAAAGATACAACAATGGCAAATAAGTACATTGAGAGGCTTTTCACCTATGCCAGGGAATCTTCATGGTCCGATGCTAATACGGCAACAGGTGCTGCCGGTTTTTACTCCAGCGCAGGCTGCCTTGACAAAGCAGAAATGTATTACCGTCAAGCACTTTCATCAGAGCCTGAATCACCCGAAATAATAAATAACCTGGCCTGGTTCCTGATTAATAATGACAGGAATATTGATGAAGGCCTTAACCTTATTGAAAAAATCCTTAAAACAGATCCCTATAATTATATCTTTTTACATAACAAGGGCTGGGGATTATATAAACAGGGTAGATATAATGATGCATTGGAAACCCTTCAGAAAAGCTGGGATTTAAGAAGAAAACTGGCTATTTACAACCACACTGCATACCTGCATCTCGAAGCAGCAAAAGAAGCTGCCGGCAGTCAAAAGTATAATTAACCTTTTGAAAACAGATGGAGCCCCCCATATGCCGCCAACCTTCTAATGGTGGCGCTTGATAAAGCAGGGCTGCAGCAGAAAAAGCACCACCTGCAAGACCGCCCTGACGCTACGGTCAGGATTTTCGCTTCGCTTCAACAAGACCGCAGGACCGCAAGACTGCAAGACCGCAGGACCGCAGGACCTCAGGACCTGCTACTGTTATTAAAACACCAGTTGCAGAGTTGCCCCGATCCTTACATATGACCCGTTTATGAAGGTGTACCGCAGCTCCGGTTCAAGATTCAGATTGTCAGTTAGCCTGTAGTCTAAACCGGCTCCTATGTTCATCCCTGCATTGGAGCCTGTTGAAGTGTAACCCGGAACCGTATATCCCATTATTATCATATCCGGCACATTGAGTTTCCAAAATGTAATGGAAAGACCCGCCAAACCATATAAATTATATCTGTCATTGCTGTTGTAGAAAACATAATGACCGTCAAAATCGAGCAGGTTCCAGGTAATATTGTTTTTTTCATTAATATGATTGAATGAGACAGCACTCTCCCACCTTTCTGTAATTTTATAGCTCCCGTTAAGTGTAAATCCAATTGTATTTATTCCACTGGCATAGGATATACCGGCTCCCAGGCGGAAATGTTCCGTTGAGAAACCCTGAGAGAACAGGTTTACACTTATAAAAAGTATGAAATTGACAAGAAGTGCTTTTTTCATTATTAATTAGTCTTGTGTGTAGTTGTGCAAATATAATCAGTAAGTGTTAGAAATTTATTTATGAGGATAAGCTGATAATTTTTATTCATTCATGAGGGCCAGATTGCCATGCATATGTATTTTATTTTCGGTTTACAAAAATTAATTAACTTTCACTCCAGTTAATCCGTTGAACATATTTTATCCTGATCAAAATGAAAAAGATACTAAGAAAGATAATGCTGTGGCTGCTGGGAATAGTTGGTTTTGTTATTCTTGCAGGAATTATTCTCTCTTTTCTCCCCTCACCCTATAAAAAGCATCATAAAGAGGTGACACCGGAAGAAGCAGCAAAGCTGCGTACGGAATACACCGGCCCTCACTGCACATTTACCACCGACGACGGAGAAACGCTTTTTATCCGCCGGTGGGTCCCGGATACGGTACCGGCCGGTAAAAAAGATATTGCCGTTCTGCTTTATCACGGAGTGACTGCGTACAGCGGTGCTTATGATATGGCCGGTTTCCCCATTTCTGAAGCCGGTTATAATGTATTCGGACTGGATTACCGTGGCCACGGACTGTCAGGAGGTAACCGCGGCGATGCCAAAAGTAAAGAACGCTGGACTGCCGATCTTGCAGAGTCGGTTAACTATATTAAAAACCTGGGGTACAAGCGCGTGATCATTATGGGACACAGCCTGGGTGTGGCTGCCGCCGTCTGCGCTGCCAATGCTGTCCCAGGTGAAATAGCCGGGGTGATACTGCTGTCAGGTGCCTACGAAAGTAAAACCGGGAATTCGATGGATAAGCTTTCCCTGATTCAAAAAGCCAGGATACTTTCCTGTGCCATTTTCCGTCCTTCACACCAGGCGGTTGAATACTACAGCGACGATATGCTCGGCCTGAATGACCCCCTGTTCACCTACAAATATACTGTCCGCTTCCTTACCATGCTCGATGTTAAAAAGCTGCATCTCCCAGCAGAAATGAATGTGCCAGTGCTGGTTGGGGTCGGTGATCAGGATGAAATGTTCGATGTTGAAAAGGTACGGGAATTATACGACCAGGTTCCTCAAAAGGATAAAGAATTTCTGGTATGGAAAGATGCAACCCATGCTAAAATAAGCAGGGATAACTGGGTACAGATAGCGGACTGGCTGAACAGGAAATATCCTGCAGATAACACCGAATCATCAATGGATTAAAAAATGCCGGAACAATAGTGCCCTGCCAAATTAAAAATAACAGGGCTCAAATTAATATACTAGCATCGGCCCCTGGCACAGGGACTATTTGTTATAAAGATCCCCAGAAAGACCCCAAGGGAGATGCTCCGGAGAATATCACTTCCCGGAATAGTCTGCATATTAATGCCTTCGGTAAAATAGAAAAATAAAAATCCTACCAACCCTCCAATAACTGCATAGATAACAGTTCGCCTAACATTGGGCGATCTTAAAAGCCTTTTAAAAAAACTGCCCTCTTCCTTAATTTCAAGTTTTTTAAATTCCATTATGTATATATTTAGATACAAAGATATATATTTTACAGTTCTTTCAGCTACAATTACCTGATGGGAAACGCTACAAGGGGAAAGATGTCTCCCCGCAAAGATCATTAATGCATTTATAATCTGCTTTTTATGGACTTACTTTGTCCATTGCCTTTAATAAAAAGGCAAAATGGCCGGACCCTGCCTGACAGGCGGATAAAATCCCTGCGTGCTGTTAAAGGGCACAGGGCTGAAAGTGTCATCCCATTTTGAAACCCGGAATGTAAGACCTATAGAAAAATCGCCGAAATTATACCTGGAACCAATAGCATAACTACTTTCTGGCATCGGATAAAACGGAGAATTATTTGTAAGCCTTTTTGTACCGATACCATATAATGTAAGCCGGGGATTGACACGATAACTGGCTGAACCGTATAATGTTATATCGTTAAATGCCCCATAGGTTACACCTTCGGAGTTATGATACCGGAATGTATAATAATTACGTTCTGCAATTATCCCCCCATCAAGAGACCATTTTGAAGAAAGGGGGAGGGATATTGAGGGAGAGAGTGCTAACCCGGTGACACTCCCATAATGAGGAATATACATAAATGAGCTTCCCAAAGAATAATTAATCCTGGGTTTTAAATTCTCTTCCTGCGTATTATGTTCTGCAAGGCTGTCGTTGTAACCGATTTGCTGGGAAACAGCCGATACAGATACTAATGAAAGCAGTACAACTAAAATAACTATGTTACAGTTTCTTCTCATCATGGCTGATAAAAATCCGTTTTAACAGTCAGGTAAAGTTAACGAGAAATATAATAAAATGGCCCTTTTTATAGGAAAGTTAAATCCCTGTGAAGAATTATAAAATTATGAATTAACATCGTCAAAAAGATTTTTCCCCTTCAGGAGATTGCCCTGATAAACCTTTTTCAATACCCGGCCCCGCGCCTTATGCCTGTACCTTTTGCATTATGCCCTGTATCTTGTGTTTTTCGTCTTTTTTTGTTATATTGTTATCTAAACAGAATTCAAAACCCGTCCCCAGTTGTGAAAGTCAATCTGTTTGAATATCAGCCACAAAGGCTTGCCTTTTCAATTGTAATAACCATATTGCTTTCGGCCATATTCATCAGACCCGGGTTTAAGTACAAAGTATCTGTTTATCAGAAAACTCAAAATAAAAATCTAAGCGAGCATTATTATTTTGACCTCAACAATGACGGTAAAAGCGAAAAGCTGTTACGATACTCCCCTTCTCCCAATAAAACCTCTGTCATTATATATAACCCGGATACAAAAATTTTAGGCCAGTTTAACCTGTATGGAAAATTTCCCGGAAGATCCGGCATCTACACTATCGACTATGACCATTCGGGACACAGCAGCATAATCCTCTTCACATACTCAGGTGATTCGTTATATATTAATGTGATTGACCCTTATGCCGGCACCGGGAATGCCACGAGATCGAGGTTTATCGACACTGCACCACTCGAGGACGGCAATGCCAACTATGTAATACAGGGAGGTATAACAGATGATGCAAACGACGATGGGTATGCCGAGATATATTTTTCCGTTAATGCCGGTTTTGCACTCGTTCCAAGAAACCTTTATTATTATAACTTTCACGATAATGTTGTAAGAAAATCACCTCTTTCAGGTACGGGACCGAGGTATATTATCCGTGCCGCCGACATTGATAATGACGGGCATGTTGAAATATGGGGGGATAACAGCGGTTATGGCAATTATAAGACACCGGTTCCATATACTGACCAGAAGGCATGGCTTATGGTCTTTTCACATACACTCGATTTTAAATTTGACCCAGTAGGCTTCCCTGAATATCCTGCCAAAATAACTCCCGTTTTTTTCCATTCGGATTCAGCAAATTATTTTGCAGCTGTTTACCAGTACAGCGGAACAAATGATACGCTGCAAAACAGGCTTATGCTTTTTACTACAGGAGGAAACCTTTTAAAATCAATAAGTCTTGAAAAATACAATCTTACAAAAATAGATAACTGTTTCACTGCAAATAATGCAATCTTCCTTCATGATAGCAAAGGCATACTTATAAGCTTTGACAGGAACCTTAACAAAATAAGACAGATACGGAACTACGAACTGTCCGGGTCGGCCACAGGACCTTATGACCTCACAGGGGATAAAACAGGTACTCTGCTAATATCCAGGGATAATTCAATATGGTTTTATAATGAAAAGGGGGCCAGGATATCGGGGACTGTCCTGCAAAATACAGGAAACAGTATTGCAGTCCCGGCAAAAGTAAATTCGTATGACGGGTTCTCCGGGATCCAGCTTAAAACAGAGAATTTTAACTACCTGCTTACTATTTCCAAAAGACTTGTATGGTTTACATTCCTGGCGGTTGTCTCAGGGCTGTTCATTCTTATCTACCTTACTGTTTTCTTTATCCAGTATTTACAGATTTTACAATTGGAAAAGAAAACAAGATATGAATCAAAGCTCAGGGAATACCAGCTTATTGCGGTAAAGAACCAGATCAGCCCGCATTTTATTTTTAATGCCCTGACATCAATATCAGCGATGTACCATAACGAAGACAAGGAATCGGCTAATGATTTCATGGTCAATCTATCAAGGTTTATGGAAAATGTAGTGCAAACATCAGATAAAACAATTGTCGATATTGAATCGGAATCAGAAATTGTAGAAAGATATCTTGCTATAGAAAAGATCCGGTTTGGAGAAGATTTTCATTATTCAATACAAATACCCGACGACTGTAAGAATGTGAAGATCCCTTCCATGTCGATACATACTTTTGTTGAAAATTCGGTAAAACACGGCCTGGCACCAAAAAAAGGCCAGAAGCATCTTGACGTTTATGCAGCAAGAACCAAAAATTCTGTACAGATCGTGGTTGAAGACGACGGGTTGGGATTGGGCTACAAAAATGACAAAGTAGTTTCAACAGGCAAAGGACTTGTACTTGTTAAGCAGATGTTCAGCACATACAAACTCATAACGGGGAAAGAGATAAGCTATCGCCTTGAGGAGAAGGACACCGGAGGATTAAGAGCAATAATTACTATCAACCGCGAATGAATTTTCTCAAAGGTTATAACCGAAAAGTCTTCCTTCCATAGGTGTATTATTGCAGCCGTGACCTTATAAAAATTATAATCACTGTCGAATTAAAAAATGATATTGACAAATTAAATAAAAGAATTCTCCGTTATAAATGTACTTTTATGAATTTCTTAACTGGCGGTGATTAGCACTGATCAGAAGGATGGAATATATTTTCATCTCGCCGGCAAGGCCAAAACATGTTTCTTTTAAAACCACAAATACGTAACAAATTATGAATCTAAGACTTGCATTTAACTGGGATAAAAACTTGCTTGATAACATCGAAGGACTGCCTGTAAAATCCATGTTTGGCATCATGCCAAGCGATATTGTAGGCGGAGGTCGTCCGACAGCGGCATTGAGAAATATATCAAAAGATGAAGCCACCGATCTTATTAAGCAAATCCGCAGTAAGGGTATTTCTTTCAACTACCTGCTCAATGCTGTCTGCCTCGATAATAAAGAATTTACAAAAGAATGGACCGATGAATTGGTGAAACATCTCAACTGGCTGGTTTCCTGCGGTGTTGATGCCCTTACAGTATCTATTCCCTACCTTATCCAGTTCATTAAAAAGAACTACCCGGATTTTAGAATCAGCACATCCATTTTTGACAGGATCAGTACAGTGGAAAGGGCGAGATATTTTGAAGATCTGGGAGCCGATGATATCGTACTTGATCCCAATATTAACAGGGAACTTAAACTCATTGGCAAGATGCGCAAAGCACTTGATGCTGAAATGACAATATATGTAAACGGTCATTGCCTTTACCAGTGCCCGTTTGCCTTTTACCATGCCGAACAGCTGGCTCACAGTTCCCAGAGCTGGCATCCCAGTGGCGGATACTATACAGAATATTGCTGGTATAGCTGCATGAAAAACCGTCTTGAGGATCCGGTAAAACTAATTAAGTCAATATGGGTTCGCCCTGAAGACCTTAAAACATATGAAGATCTGGGAATAAATAATTTCAAGGTAGGTGACCGCACAGCCAGATCAGAATATATCCTGAACACGGCCAGGGCTTATGCTGCCGGGATTCTTGAGGGTAACCTCATGAATCTTTTCAATATTCCTGTTCCCATGATCCAGTATACAATAGGTCAGTATATGGAACCGGGGTTTACACCCGAACTGCCATATATCGATAACAGGGCTCTCGACGGATTTCTTGACTTTTTCAGGAATAAGAGCTGTGCACAATCTGATTGCAATGAATGCCATTACTGCGACAGAATTGCCGAAAAAGTTGTAAAAAACACTGCCCCGGGAAAAACAACTGCAGCTTATTTTGAAAAAGCTATCGATGATATATTCACTATTAACCCGCAGTGAACAATAAGCCTTTATTTGTTATTATATTTAAGGTGAACGGAGTATAGGGTCTTTACAGGCAACCCGCACTGACCGGCATCAGCTTCTTAATTAGCTTTATTTGAGGGCTTACTGCGATTCATTTAACCTTAAATATATACTTCCATGAAAGCAATGACCTTAAATTCAATAGCAGATCTTGAAAAGAACCACGTACCATTAACACTGACTGACGTTCCTGATCCGGTTCCGGGTGATGATGATGTTCTGTTGAGAGTCTCAGCCTGTGGTGTTTGTCATACTGAAATAGATGAGATTGAAGGAAGAACACCACCGCCTGTTATGCCGGTTATTCCGGGTCACCAGGTAGTTGGCAGGGTAGTTGCGTCGGGGAAGAACGTAAAGAACAGAAAGTTGCACGACAGGCTTGGAGTCGCCTGGATTTTTTCATCATGCGGTAAATGCAGCTTCTGTCTCAGCGGACAGGAGAATCTTTGCAGTGATTTCAAAGCCACCGGACGTGATGTTGATGGCGGATATGCTGAATTTATGAGGGTCCCTGCTGATTTTACATACATCATCCCTGATATATTTACCGATGCCCAGGCAGCTCCCCTCTTATGTGCCGGGGCTGTCGGTTACCGATCCTTCAGGCTGGCCGGAGTAAAAAAAGGTCAGAATATCGGCCTTACAGGGTTCGGAGCATCAGGTCACCTGGTGCTTCAGACTATCAGATATAAATTCCCTGGAAATAAAATATTTGTATTTGCCAGGAGCAGTTCCGAGAGAGCCTTTGCCATGGAGCTTGGCGCTGACTGGGCCGGGGATACAACTGATGAAGTTCCTGAATTACTCGATTCGGTTATCGATACAACACCGGTATGGAAGCCGGTACTGGAAGCCCTTAAAAACCTTAAACCCGGTGGCAGGTTAGTGATAAATGCAATCAGGAAAGAGACTATAGATACAGAATACCTTCTGAATTTAGATTATTCCAGGCACCTATGGCTGGAAAAGGAGATTAAGACAGTTGCCAATGTCACAAGGACTGATGTAAGCGATTTCCTTTCAATCGCAGCTAAAATACCAATAATTCCAGAAGTGCAGATTTACAGGCTCGAAGAGGCAAATATGGCTTTATCTGAACTTAAGCAGCGAAGAATAAGAGGAGCAAAGGTTCTTTCTGTCGATTAAGATATCCTTAATTGTTCCTTCTGAATATCCTGATACCTGCCTTTGATTTTTGTCTTTAGGCCCCCAGGAGCTTGTTATGTACCTCATCCTAAATTCAGTATACAAGAAACTTCATGATGTTTATTAAAGACAATGAAAATATTTAGTAAATCTCACTAAAAAAAGTTACTTTTACCTTTAGTAGTCTCATTATCTGATAACAAACATGACCAGGCAAATTATCCGCAGCCTTATAATTGATGATGAACCCGTCATTAGGAAACTTTTCATTGATCTTACGGAAGAAATTGCTGACCTGGAAATAATAGGTGAAGCAGGCGACGCAGACAATGGGCTTAAAATGATAATTGAACTAAAACCCGATGTAGTATTTCTTGATATTGAAATGCCTGTAAAGGACGGATTCCAGTTGCTTGATGAGCTCAACAGGTATAAACTGAATATCAATATAATCTTCGTGACAGCCTATGATAAATATGCAATACAGGCAATAAAATATGCAGCCTTCGATTACCTTCTGAAACCATTTTCCAGGGACGATTTATCGAAAGCTGTCGTAAGGCTCCAGTCAAAGCTTATAAATGAAAATACCGCTAAACAAATAGACAAGCTACTTAGTTTCTATAAGAATGAATCAATTAAATTTGATCTCAGGACAGGATTCCTGATCATTGAACCTGATGAACTTGTTTATTGTGAAGCTGAAGGGAATTATACAATTCTTTACCTGCATGACGGGAAAAAAGAGACGGTTAGTTATCCTATAGGTAAAATTATGGAAAACCTCCCTCCAGAAAAATTCTACAGGATAAGTCGCTCTGAATTGGTAAACCTTTCACATATAAAAAAGATAAATCTCTTTAAAAAAACATGTGAAGTAAAAGTAGATGATACCTACCGGACACTGAAAATTTCAAAACCAAATATTGTAGAATTGAAAAGCAGGCTTAATATCCTGAAACAATAGAATACCGGATAAACATCCGGTCTGAGACGAATTGATATTCAATACGCTGATTTAACAAGCCTGAAATCCTTATTAACATGATAGAACCTGTTGTTCGCAAGGAATCTTTTTGCGCTTTCAGAATGTTCATTAATCCCCAGCCACAGGTATTCCTTAGTTGGCGACAGCTTTTGAACAAATTCGGCGCCAAGGCTAAGCTTATACCTTGTCAGACCGTCTGACAGGAAAGGACGTGTACCTCCAACATTAAGATACTTACATCCGGCTTTCTGCCCTTCAATAACCCCGAAAAAATAAGTAGCTCCTATTACACCATGTCGCCTGTACTCTTCATTCCCCTCAAGTAATCCCAACCTCTCAAGGTAAAGCGACCCCTCTGATATGCTGAAAGCAGATGCTCCCACTATTTCGCCTTTCTCTTTAATAGCCAGCAAGCCATGGGAAGTATCCGGTTTCAAAATCTCATCCAAACCCTCTATCCATGCTTCCTCCCCGTGACGTTTGGAAATATATGGAAGATACATATGGTCGTAGAAATATTTAAAGCTTTTTTCATCATTGAGGACTTCATAAGTCAGATCATATTTCCTGATATGTCTTTTTACATCCTTAAAATTTGAAACACTCTTATGGCATAGTTCATCAATAGACCTGTCAATATTTATTCTGACAGTTGTCCACTCCGGGATAACATAACCTTCACTCCTCATAAAAAAGTCGAGTGCCACGGGACTGATTTCACAAACAGCTATATCAATGCCATCTCTGCTTAACAGCCGGGGTATCTTATTATACCATTTTCTTCCTGCAAAGGAAGATGTATAACCCGGTTCCAGCATAAGTCTTGCGAAATAGCTCTTTTTGATTGCAGAATACCCGGCATAAATGATCCTGGTTGTATCGGACTCAAATTTGTAAACAGGAAGATTTACCCTGGCCAGATTTTTTATCCAGTCAGCCTCCATATAATTTTTATTTAGCTGATAATTAGCTGTTGCATTCAATGACTAAAATAATCATTAACATTTTATATATCAAAATAATTCCGTTATATTGGAACATATGTAAGTAAAAAACCTAATCTGAACCTCTCCCCCTGTGAACGCACTTATAGTAAATGCCAAAAGCGCTTCCTCCCTCGCTGTTATCCGCTCTTTGGGGAAACAAGGTATAATACTTACCTGCGCGAGTGATGATCCTTCAGACTTCCCCCTTTTTTCAAAATATTGTAATAGAAGACTTATCCTTAAATCGGCAGATGACAGGCACGAAGAAAGGATAGAAGAGATATATAATATAGTAAGGAATGATCATTATGATGTACTTATACCTGTTATGAGCGAAAGGGCTCTTTATGTTTTAGCCTGCCGTATAAGCGACTTTGAAAAACACACTAAGATCTTCATGCCTTCCTCATCTGAACTGGAAATCCTGAATAATAAGTACATGGTTAATTCATTACTAAGAGAATTGGGATTGCCCTATCCCAGGTCCTTCCTTGCCGAATCGGATTCTTTACCTGATTCTATCCTGGATGAAGTTTCGTACCCCGTTCTTATAAAACCCTGCCATGGAGAAGCTGCAAACGGGATTAGTCTTATTAATTGCAGGGAAGATCTCATCAGGTGTTATATAGAGACTCGCCCGAAGTACGGTCCCTTGCTTATACAGGAATATATAAACGGGGTGAAACAGTCGGTTGTAATGTTGTTTAATAAAGACAGCGAGGTAAGGCGTTTTTTTGTGCACAGGGCTATACGTGAGAACCCTGTCACGGGAGGCCCCACTTGCTTCCTTGTTAGTGTGAAGTATGATGAAATTTTTGAACCTGTTGTAAATCTGTTAAAGAGTATTGGCTTCAAAGGCCTGGTTGACATAGAGTTTATTATAGATGAAAGAGACAAAAAGCCGATGATAATAGATGTTAACCCCCGGTTTTACGGACCCGTTCAGTGTGCCATATCATCCGGAGTGGATCTTCCGTACGACGTTTACAGGATGGCACTGGAAGGAGATATTGAGACTAACCTCAATTACAGAACAGGGATTAAATGCCGTCATCTTCTTTTCGAAGACACCAATCATATGTTAAGCATACTCAGGGGAACAAAAAGCCCGAAATATAAATACGGGAAAATACGTACTGTTGTGAACTATCTGAATTTTTTCAACGATAACTCTTATTTTGTTCTTTCTCTTTCCGACCCCGGGCCCGCATTAAAAAAAATCTGGAGACATATAAAATCCGGATAACTGCAACATGTAAGATAAGATATGCCTTTTGAAATTACCTGCAACTGTCAATGCGGACAGGATAGTTGATCTCACTGAGAACCTTCCTGAATACAGGATTCCTGAAATAGCCGCCGTAAGCAAGGTCATTACCATTTATATCATAGTCGGAATTCCCCTCGACAAGAACCGGGCCATCCTTGCATACCGCTATATCCCATCCAACCAGGCGAAGAGCAGGCATACACCGGGAGGTTTCCTTTGCAAGCTCCCTGACCTTTTCAAAGAATGGTACCCGGAAGTCCTTAAACACTACTCCTGTAACAGGGTGTTTCTCAAACACTGTAACACCTACTGATCTGAATGGTGCGTAGCCCTTTTCTTTCAGCTTTCCTGTTTCCATATCTATTCCAACCTGGCAGCCTCCCGATGAGATATTATCTATGAAGTGATTGGAAATACTCATCCGCAGGTATGCAGAAACTACTTCACTGTTACCATCATTATCAACAAATGTATCAATTCTGATAGTGTTCAGGCAAGAAGGATTAAGCTTGTCAAGATCGGGATGCTGTACAAGAGTCTTCTGGAAAAGAAAGCCGGTTTTAATTACTTCAGTGAAAATTCTCTCAACAAGTGCCCCTTCCTTTCTCACTTCCCAGCCATATAATTTAAAAATATTGGTACCGCATGAGCCCGCAACAGTCTTTTTAATGATAACAGACCCGGCATCTTTATTTTCACCGAACATCTCTTCCAGCAGATCCTTGAATTCTTCCGGATTATTTATCCTTTTTACCTTACCGGCCATAACAAACATATTCCTGAAATTATACATCAGTATCTGTGGAACAGGCAGGTCAAACTGCCTGTAATAAAAATCAAAAAAGAGTTTATTATCGAGTACTTCCTTTACTTTCCTATCGTTGAAATTAGGTGTTATCTTATTACCCAGGAACTTATTGGGAATATAATCTCTTATATTATTTACACTCTTTTTGAAAAGATATCTGCTGAAATAATGCACAGGGAACTCTCTCTGTACAAACATAAGACTAATAGCCTCGTAAATTATCCTTAACAATGATTTACGATCGGGGTCTTTCAGTATTTCAAGACATAGCGAAACACCGGATCTTTCTACATAAGCTGCCATTGTATTTCGGGTTAACAGGTTTTCTTGTTTCAAAG
>JBJKPQ010000021.1:0-5772 GCA_046706305.1 Bacteroidales bacterium | reverse complement strand
GTATTATACCGGCAGCTATCTCCGCAGGAAAATCAAACAGTTTTGCGATGACAAAACCAACAAGTGGCATTACCATGTACTGCGACAAGACACCTATAAAGACGCCTTTAGGCATTTTTATTACTCCGGTAAAATCTGTTAGACTCATCTGTGATCCCATACCAAACATTATGATCTGAAGCAGGGGGACAATCAGTTTCTTAAACTCGAAACCTCCTGCAGAAATAAAATAATCAGGATAAAACATTGAAGCGGCTACAGCTGTAAATATCCACAATGTATACGAAAATCCCCTTGTCTTACTGAAGCCTCTTACTCCTGTAGCAAGCGCTATCAGCCCGGCAATAAGAAAAGGACCGCAAAGAGATGCGGAATCAGCAAACCAGGAAACGGCAAATCCGGCAAACAATAAAAGGGAAAGTACCAATACTCCTCTGTAGATGTTATTCTTCATTTTGAATATTATTTTAAAAGCTTATACGGCAGGATATAATAAGACCAACAATATGCACCTCTTTGCTTAACAACCCGCTCTTTCAGGATTTCTATTTTACAACTGGATTTGAACAAAACAAAAATAAAATATTACTACCGGTTCATTAAGATCAGAATATTATTCCGAAAATATAAAAATAATTAAGATATTCGTTATGGGAAACCTTTAAACTGATCCAGTCCATTTAATCTCAACGGATACAAATAATAACTATGGTAAAAAAAATCATCCGCATGCTTACAAAAATTTTAATGGTATTTATACTAATTATTACATCGTGCCATAAGGAAAATGCAAGCGGTCCCGGGCTGTCGGTGGGAGATGCCTCGGCGGACAGAAGCTCAACAGAATCTGTAATGACATTCAGAGTATATCTCGACAGCCCTTCTGGCAAGGAAGTAAGTTTCGATTATGTCATTCAGGATGGCACAGCCAAAGCACCTGACGATTACACACCGGCCTCCGGTACTGTTACACTTCAGCCTGACCAGACAAAGACATCCTTTGATGTCATAATACCAGGCAACCCTGTCGATCTCAGGCAGGCTAACCTTACATTCACTGTTCACCTGAGCAATCCTGTCAACTGTACCCTGGCAGGCACGGAAGCAACAGGAACTATTGTAACTGAAAACGGGACATACCTTCCCACGGATAATTCAGGTTACACAACCCCATTGTCATACCCCGGCTATACTCTTGTCTGGAATGATGAATTCAACGGTGATGCACTTGACAAAGAGGTATGGAACCAGGAGACCGGTACAGGAAGCAACGGCTGGGGAAACAATGAACTGGAATTTTATACATCAAGTACCAAAAACACTTTCCTTTCAGAGGGTAACCTTATAATTGAAGCCAGGGAGGAGGACATGGGTACTTCAAAATATACATCGGGAAGGATGACTACAATGGGTAAAAAAGAATTCAAATTCGGCAGAATAGATATCAGGGCCAAACTGCCTGTCGGTAAGGGTTTATGGCCCGCCCTTTGGATGCTGGGAGCCAATATAAATGACGTGGGATGGCCGGCTTGCGGCGAAACAGATATAATGGAACTTATCGGCAAAGAGCCATCCGCCGTGAATGGAACTGCCCATTGGGGAACTTCTGCCAGTCACCAGTTTAAGGGGGCAAAATATCAGCTGGCAGCCGGTAACTTTTCTGATGAGTTTCACGTTTTCTCTGTCCAATGGCAGCAGGACAGCATATCGTGGTATGTTGATGATAACCTTTACTTTAAATTCAAGGCATCCGATACAGGAGCATACGATTATCCCTTTAACGCACCCCAGTTCTTTATATTCAATGTTGCGGTAGGCGGCAACTGGCCCGGGTCACCTGATAATAATACAATTTTCCCCGAGAGAATGTTTGTGGATTATGTGAGAGTATTCCGGCAAAATACCATAAAATGAGCAGGATAATAGTAATTGGCAGTTCAAACACCGACATGGTGATCAAGTCGAAGAAATTACCGGCTCCCGGAGAAACAATACTTGGCGGTACATTTCTGATGAATCCCGGAGGGAAAGGAGCCAACCAGGCAGTTGCCGCAGCAAGGCTGGGTGGCAATGTTACCTTTGTCACCAAGATAGGGAACGATATGTTCGGATCTGAATCCAAAGAACTGTTCAACAGGGAAAATATAGATACACGGCATATTATTAATGATCCGGTAAATCCTTCAGGTGTTGCATTAATTATTGTTGATGAGAACGGTGAAAACAGTATTGTGGTAGCCCCCGGATCCAACTCGGCTCTTACCGCATACGATATTAACGAGGAGGTCTTTGATACCGGATCGGCCGATATCTTCCTTATGCAACTCGAAATACCGCCAGGCACAGTGGAATATGTTGCCCAGAAAGCTTTTTCAAACAACAGTATGGTAATACTTAATCCCGCTCCTGCAAGATATCTCTCCGATGATCTTCTGAGCTGTGTATCAATAATAACTCCAAATGAAACAGAGGCTGAACTGCTTACCGGTATAAAGGTAACTGATACCGGTTCGGCCGCAGAAGCCGCCCTGGAGTTTCACAATAAAGGAGTTAAAAATGTAGTAATAACCATGGGAGCCTCAGGTGCATTTCTTTCAACGGGTAAAGACTCAAAAATGATTTCTGTTGTTCCGGCAAAAGCCCTTGACACCACGGCGGCCGGGGATGTATTTAATGGTGCACTTGCTGTGGCACTCTCTGAAGGAAAGGAGATGGAAGAGGCTGTAGTATTTGCCAATAAAGCTTCTGCAATTTCAGTAACACGAATGGGAGCGCAGGCATCTGCTCCCTATAGAAATGAAATATAGTATCATGAAAAATTCCGCTTACCTTTTATTAATTATCTGTTTTGCTGTTGCCGGTTGTAAGACTAAGACAGCCGGTAACAAAACTGAACCCGTTAAGATCATTTTCGACACTGACCTCGGCCCCGATTACGATGATGTGGGTGCACTTGCTTTCCTGCATGCCATGGCAGACAGCGGAAGAGTCGATCTGCTGGCTACAATTGCATCCAACAAAAATGAACTTGTTGCACCATCTATTGACGTTATTAATACATATTTTGACCGTCCGGGCATTGCCATTGGTGCTCCGAAAAGCCCTGGGGTAAACCTGGGATCTGCACAGCACTGGGCCGATTCTATTGTGGCAAAATACCCCCATGCTGCCAAATCGACAAATGATGTGCCCGATGCGGTGGAAATATACAGGAAAACGCTCAGTCAGCAACCTGACAGCAGTGTAACTGTAATTACAGTAGGTTTCCTTACCAACCTGTGTAACCTTCTTAAATCACAGCCGGATAACATAAGCCCCCTGTCGGGGAAAGAACTTATTACAAGGAAGGTAAAAGTACTTGTTTCAATGGCTGGAAGCTTTCCGCAGGGAAGGGAGTTTAACATTTACATGGATTCCACATCGTCGAAGTATGTCTTTGAGAACTGGCCCGGAAGGATTATTTTCACAGGTTTTGAAATTGGCGAAAAGATAAAGACCGGCCTTCGGCTTATTCAGTCTCCTGTAAAAGACAGCCCGGTAAAAGATGTTTTCAGGATCAGCATTCCTTTATCTGAAGAAGACAGGTACGGACGAATGAGCTGGGATGAGACGGCGGCACTGATAGGTGTCTACGGAACTAAGGGTTTCTTTAATACGGTTAAGGGACATATAGTAGTAAACAATGACGGAAGCAATTCATGGGAGGATCTGCCGGACGGCATGCAGGAATATGTAGTTCAGAAGATGCCTGTTTACGAGATGACCAAATTTATTGAAGACAGGATGATGCATGTTCCTGTTAATAAAAGAGAATCAGAACTTATCAGAGATATCTCACCGGCAACACTGAAGGATAAGATAGCAGGAGGCTGGGCAGGCAAAATGATAGGTGTTACCTACGGGGCCCCTACTGAGTTCAGGGCCCAGGGTGAAATTTACAACGGACCTGTTAACTGGGTTCCATCCGATGTTAAAGGGAGTATATGGCAGGATGACATCTATGTACAGCTGACTTTTCTTATGTCGATGGATAAATACGGGATGGATGCACCTGCCAGGAAATTCCAGGAGATGTTCGCAAGAGCAGGTTATCCCTTATGGCATGCCAATATGCAGGCAAGAAAGAATTATTACGACAGCATCTTTGCCCCGCAATCAGGTTATCCTGTAAATAACATACATGCAGATGACATAGATTTTCAGATTGAAGCTGACTATATAGGGTTCATGTGCCCTGGCATGCCCCGGACTGCTTCCGGTATAGCTGAGAAAATAGGTCATATTATGAATTACGGCGATGGTGTCTATGGTGGTATATTTGTTTCGGCCCTTTATTCCTGGGCATATTTTGAAAATGACATACCCGGTATCATCAACAGGGCCCTTCAGTCACTACCATCGCAAAGCGATTATTACAGGATAATAAGTGATGTTATCTCACTTCACGAGCATTACCCTGATAACTGGCAGCAGGCATGGCAGGAATTATGGAACAAGTGGGGTTATGATCATATCTGCAGCGCCGGTACTTCTTTCAATATCGATGCCAAGTTAAACGGGGCCTTCATTGTTATGGGTCTTTTGTACGGAGAAGGCGATCCGGAAAAAACTCTTGATATCTCTACACGCTGCGGGCAGGATTCCGACTGCAATCCATCTAATGCCATGGCCGTGCTTGGAGTGATAAAAGGATTCAGTGGTCTCCCTGAAGATATGCAGAAAGCTGTTAACGCTATAGGTGATTCTGTTTTCATAAATACAACATATTCATATAATACAGCTGTTCAAAGTACCTACAATTATGCAACTGACCTTATAATGAGTAACGGAGGCAATGTTTCCGGTAACAACATCTCCGTGATGACTCAGCCACCTGTCCCCCCTGATCTTGAAATATCCTTCCCTGGTTTATTATTTGACAGGACTGTCTCAGTATTCGACAGCAAGGAATGGTCCTTCCTTGGCGACTGGAAAACATTTTACACGCAGGATAGTGACGGAAAAAACCGCCGGCAATCGTTATATGCGGAAAAAGAAGGTGATGAACTTGATATAACTTTTACAGGTACAGGAATCTCACTAACAGGTAACTGGTATCGCGATGGCGGCAAGGCCGATATTTTTGTGGATGGCAAGCTGAACCGATCAATTGATACCTATTACTATTTTGCCAATCAGCAACATACCGAAAGCATATGGCATGTTACGGGCCTTAACCAGGGAGAGCATAAAGTAAGGGTGGTTGTTAAGGGTAGTAAGAGACCGGAATCGGAAGGTACAAGGGTCTATATAACACAGGCAACCATTTTCAAAACAGGCAAAAAGAAAAGTGAGACCTATAAATTCTCCTTTGATCAATAAAGACAAACTTTACAAACTTTACAAACTGTACAACTAACCCATGTTTATACCACAAAGTTATTCACTTGCCATTATCCTTTGCGTTGTCACAATGCTTTGCTGGGGTTCCTGGGGGAACACACAAAAGCTGGCCGGCAGGGAGTGGCGTTTTGAGCTTTTCTACTGGGATTATGTCCTGGGTATTTTGTTATTTTCAGTCTTACTGGGCTTTACCCTGGGCAGTCACGGTACAGAAGGAAGGGCTTTCCTTGAGGATATCCGTCAGGCATCAGGGGGAAGTATACTGAATGCAGCACTGGGAGGAGTCATATTCAACGCCTCCAACATACTCCTTGTAGCGGCAATGGCTATTGCAGGCATGGCAGTTGCCTTCCCCGTAGGTGTGGGAATTGCTCTTGCACTGGGTGTGAT
>JBJKPQ010000020.1:0-17875 GCA_046706305.1 Bacteroidales bacterium | reverse complement strand
ATGAACTTATAGTAGCCGCAGTTATTGCATCTACCTGGCCTTCATCTTTTTTTACTTTCAGTGTGAATTGCGCAGGATCCTTGCCATTGAACTGGTCCTTAAAACGTGGTTCAGTCATTTTGGTTCCCAGACCGGGTGTTTCTTTTTGTTCAAGAACCTGTATGTTAATAATTGTTCCGTCAGGTTTAAAACCTACCATAAGGTTTATCCTGCCTGCAAAACCTTTATCAGAATAGGTGTTTACGGCGTATCCGACAACCGAATCTCCATTTTTTGCGGGATAAATCTCAAGGCTGTCTCCCTCTGCTGTGGGCAGTTTAAACATGTCGCCATTTGGGTCGTTTGTAAATGCAGGTACAACAAGTTTTATAGCGTCCAGCTTCTTCCTGAGGTTCGACAACTCAATCGGTTTCTTGGTCATTTCATACACGAAGCCAAGGCAAGTTGCTGCTACCAGTGCTATAAGAGTGAGCGCCAGCAACATGTTTTTGAAGGTAGATTCTGTCTTAGCCATTTGCTACCTCCTCTCCAAATCTCTTTGGTTTAATATATGCGTTCATAAGTGGAACAAAAGCATTCATGATTAATATGGCAAAAGAGACACCTTCAGGGTAAGCTCCGTAGACTCTTATTATAACGGTAAGAAAGCCTATGCCTATGCCGTATATTAACATAGCTTTGGGATTCATTGGGGATGTTACATAATCTGTAGCCATGAATATTGCTCCTAGTAAAACACCCCCTGCCAGAACATGAAAAAGAGGATTGGCGTTCTTATCGGGATTTATTAACCATAGTATTGTTGTAAAAACAGCCACTGTTCCCAGTATGGAAACAGGTATATGCCATGTTATTATTTTTTTATAGAGTAAATATGCAAATCCCAGGAGAAGTGCGAATGCTGCAACTTCTCCCATCGATCCGCCCATTTTTCCCATGAACATATGGAATGTTGAAGGTATCTTTTCCATTAGTTGAGAGAGGGAATCCCCATTCTTTAGACCTTCCTTTATTATTGCAAGCGGCGTGGCTCCTGTAACCGCATCGGTATAGCCTGTACTGAAACCTTCAGGCACGGGCCATGATGTCATCTGAACAGGAAAAGATATAAGCATGAATACCCTGCCAACGAGTGCAGGATTGAAAGGATTATTACCCAGGCCGCCAAAGGTCATCTTAGCAATACCTATTGCTACAAGGCTTCCGATTATTATTATATGCACCGGTATGTTGGATGGAAGATTAAAGGCAAGGAGTATTCCTGTTACAAGTGCGGAACCATCAGTTATTGACAATGGTTTTTTGAGAATATATTTCTGAATAAGATATTCGAACACCAGGCACGAAACAACCGATGTTACTGTTACGATAATTGCCCCGACGCCAAAATAAAGCACAGATGTGATAAATGCCGGTATAAGTGCCACAACCACCCCGTACATAAGCTTTTTGGTGGTTTCAGTGCTTTGGTAGTGAGGGGATGGTGATATATTAAGAAGTCTGCTCATATGTTTTTAATAGCTTTTATTTAATGTTTCGTTCCCTCGCCATCCTGATAACAGTCGATTTCCCAAGTCGTATGTAATCAAGCAGTGGTCTCTTTGCCGGACATGTAAAACTGCATGATCCGCATTCCATGCAGTCAGTTATATGCTCATTCTCGGCTTTCTCGAAAAGCCCTTTCTCCGAGAGAGTCATTATAAGGTAAGGTTCCAGGTCCATCGGACATGCGGTTATACATTTCCCGCACCTTATGCAGGGACCGAAGGAGGGACGTGCAGATTCAGCTACAGGGAACAGGATGATACCGGAAGTTCCTTTTACGACAGGTACATCCGTACTGTTTATTGCTTTACCCATCATAGGACCTCCACTTACAATCTTCCCGGTATCTTCAGGCATACCACCTGCGGCTTCAATAAGATCCCTGACAGGGATTCCTGTTCTTACCATGAAATTTCCAGGATTACTAAGTGATTTTCCTGTTACAGTAACGACTCTTTCAAAGAGAGGCTTGTTTTTTTGTATGGCTTCATATACTGCAAATGCTGTTCCAACATTATGGACAACGGCTCCAACATCAACGGGTAACCGGCCAGATGGTACCTCGCGGTTTATCAGAGCTTTAATTAGTTGTTTTTCAGCTCCCTGGGGGTATTTGACTTTAAGTGGATGTACTGATATGCCTGCGAATTGACCGGAAAGGATTGACAGGTGTTTTATAGCATCCTGCTTGTTATTCTCAATGCCTATCATTGCCCTATCCACTCCAAGTGCTTTCATAAGTATTGTTATGCCTGTGAGTATCTCTTCTCCATGCTCGAGCATAAGCCTGTGATCGGAGGTAAGATAAGGTTCACATTCAACGCCGTTAATTATAAGAATATCGCATTTTTTCCCTTGAGGAACCGATAGTTTAACGTGAGAAGGGAATGTAGCTCCTCCCAATCCAACTATGCCACACTCAAGGCACTTCCTGATGATTTCTTCGGGAGACAACTTTATTTCTTTTACTATTTCAGGATTCCTGTCAATAGTATCAACCCATTCATCTCCCTCAACCTCAATATACACAGCCTTACGTTTATATCCTGTAGAGTCGATTACATTGTCAATCTTGCTCACCTTACCGGATACCGATGAATGGATATTGGATGATACAAACCCTTTTCCTGCTGCAATAATCTGGCCCGTCATCACATTATCGCCTTTACTGACAATTACTTCAGCGGGAGCCCCTATATGTTGTGATACCGGTATTGCTACCGTCCCTTTAACGGGCAGGTTTATTATTGCTTTATCAGCTGTTAGTTTGTTCTCGGGCGGATGGACACCACCCACTGGAAACGTTTTCAACACTTTTTTATCCTTTTAGTTGTATTTTAGTTTGCTGCTTCAGTAACTTCTTCAATTTTAGGCTTTCTTGGCGGAAAATTAACCTCAACTATAGAATTTGTCGGGCATTCAGCTACGCATTTTCTGCAGAATGTACATTTAGCCGCGTCGATATAGGCAAGATTGTTTTCCATTGTTATCGCATCGAATTTGCAAACCTTAACACATTTGCCACAACCTATGCATGCGACTTTACATGCTTTCCTGGCAGGTCCGCCTTTATCGCAGTTTGAACATGCTACATAGATTTTCCTGTCTTTCTTTGCTTTCTTACGTAATTCTATAAGATCTCTCGGGCAGGCTTTTACACATGCCCCGCATGCTACACATTTTTCATCGGATATGACCGGCAGATCTGTAAGAGGATCCATATAAATGGCATCGAAAGTACATGCTGCCACGCAGTCACCGTTACCCAGGCAACCATAGCTGCAGTCTGTTTCACCCATGTAAAGATTATGCGTTATCCGGCAATCGGCAACACCGTCATATTGCGATGTTTTAGGCCTGAACCCGGGAGTTCCGTTGCATTTAAGAACCGCTATCAGGGGATCTACCTCAGGCGCTTCTTTCCCTAGTATCCTTGCAGCCTCACCCATAACCTCTGCACCGCCAACCGGACAGTTTAGGCCTTCAAATGACTCAGCACCAACAAGGGCTTCAGCAAAATTTCTACATCCTGCAAAACCGCATCCTCCGCAGTTTGCCGCAGGCAGTATATCCTGTATCTCATCTATCCGTGGATCTTCATACACCTTAAATTTCTGAGCAACAAAATATAGTATTATCGCCGAGATTAGCGCAAGTACACTGAGGCATATAATAGTTAATAGTATTACAGAACTCATTGGTTATTGTTTTATCGAAAAAGTAAACTTCTTATTGATTCTTTTCCGGAAAAGAAACAGAAAGAGGTAATAGGGGGCAAGTGATCCTATTGATATCAGGCCGGAGGGCAGCTCTGACAATCCTGAGGAGACAGCTGTTACCAATACTGCAATTACAATGATAAGAGGAAGCAGGTATCCAAGAAAGAGAGCCGCGTATCCCATCGACTGATTCATGATGACAGTTACCCGGTCGCCGGGTTTTACATTATAAAAACCAGTTACATCAATAATTTTCTCTTCCTGTTCGGACAATGAGCATGAACCTTCAGCCAGGCAACCCACACAGGCAGAAGCTGAAGAAATGCAAACTGTTACTCTATCCTTTCCGACACTGAGTACCGTCCCGTCATGTTTAATACTTGATTTGTTCCCTGTACTACTCATTTCTCCACCCGGAATTTCAAACCGCAAATTTAAAATTAACAGCTGATAGAAAACTGCTTTTTATCATTTTTTGACAAGAGGGGATAATTTATTCTGATTTTAAATAGAATCCGGCTCTTAGCTGATATTGCTCCAAATTTGTTGTTTGCTGAAAAGCCGTTTTAATTCATTAATCATAACCCTGTTCTTTTCATTCTTCAGCCCCGGATCATCGTCAAGGATCTGTTCGGCAATATTTCTTACATATTCAATCAATTGTCCGTCCCTGCCAAGGTTTGATATCTTCAGGTCGAAAGGGATGCCGCTCTGCTGCGTTCCTTCAATATCACCAGGTCCCCTGAGCTGAAGGTCTGTTTCAGCAATTTCGAAACCATCATTGGTTCTTATCATAACCTCAATTCTTTTTGAAGCTTCTCTTGATAACCTGTCAGGTGTCATGAGGATGCAATATGACTGTTCCGCGCCTCTGCCAACACGGCCTCTCAGTTGATGTAATTGTGAAAGTCCGAACCTTTCGGCACTTTCTATAACCATTACAGTAGCATTTGGTATATCCACTCCAACCTCAATAACAGTGGTCGCGACAAGTATTTGGGCGGTCCCGTTTTTGAAAAGATTCATTGAACTGTCTTTTTCTGCAGGTGTCATTTTCCCGTGCACAATTGTCACGCAATAGTCAGGTGCCGGAAAAACCCTTGTGATTGTATCCCAACCGTCCTCCAGGTTCTTATAGTCCATCTTTTCAGATTCTTTTATCATAGGATATACAAAATATATCTGTCTCTTCTCAGCTATCTGTTTTCTAATGAAGCCAAACACCTTGTTTATTTCTGAATCGGAAAAATGCATTGTCCTTATTGGTACTCTTCCTGGTGGAAGCTCATCAATAACCGATACATCAAGATCTCCGTAAAGAGTCATGGCCAGGGTTCTCGGTATTGGTGTGGCAGTCATAACGAGTACGTGTGGAGGATTGAAATTCTTTCTCCACAGCCTTGCCCGTTGTTCTACGCCGAATCTATGCTGTTCATCAATAATAACCAGACCAAGATTCCTGAATTTTACATTATCTTCTAAAAGAGCATGTGTTCCCACAAGTATATTAAGGGAATTATCCTGCAACGATTCCGATATGTCTTTCCTTGAAGCTTTCCTGGAGGAACCTGTAAGAAGATGGATTTTTATATCCATACCATCAAGCAATTTGCTGATAGTATTATAGTGCTGGTTTGCAAGTATTTCCGTAGGAGCCATGATGCATGCCTGGAAACCATTGTCAATTGCTATGAGCATGCTCATCAGTGCAACCAGCGTCTTACCACTCCCAACATCCCCCTGGAGGAGCCTGTTCATCTGCTTACCTGAACCCAGGTCCTTTCTAATTTCCCTGATTACCCTTTTCTGTGCTTCTGTTAATTGAAAAGGCAGGTTGTTGAAGTAGAAATTGTTGAACTTCTCACCCACGTTTAAGAAGGCAAAACCTTTGTATCTCAGGCTTCTTGCTGATTTATACCTTAACAGGTTCAGTTGTATATAGAAAAGTTCTTCAAATTTCAGCCTGTACCGTGAACGTTCAAGCTCTTCAGGATTTCCGGGAAAGTGTATTTTATGAAGGGCTTCGTGAAGATCCATAAGCTTATACCTTGTAACAAGGTCTGGCGGCAGGGTTTCCGGTATTCTGAAAGTAAGTTGCTTAAGCAGGTTACCTGTAAGCTTGCTGAGTGTTTTTGAAGTGATATACTGGTTCTTCAACTTTTCTGTTGTGCTGTACTGTGCCTGCAGAGCGGAGTTAAGCCTGTCTTTTATCTTTTCAATGGCATCAATCTCAGGATGGATAATATTGATCATGCCGTTGAAGACGCCTGGTTTTCCAAAAACAATATATTCAACTCCGGGCACAAATGTAGCGGTAATCCATTTTGAGCCCTTAAACCATACAAGTTTTATTATGCCCGTTTCATCCTGGAAATCTGCGACAAGTCTTTTACCCTGTCCGTGACCTTCCGTATAATAGCCAAGTATTTTACCTTTGACCTGTACATAAGGAAGATCGGGATCAAGCTCCGCAATTTTATAGAACTTTGTCCTGTCGATGTATTTGTAAGGGAAGTTGTAAAGCAGATCACGAAAGGTGAAAATTTTCAGCTCCTTGTTGAGTAATTCGGCTCTTTTAGGTCCTACCCCTGAGAGAAACTTAATATCGGTATCCAGAAATTCCTGTGTGATCATTTCAGCTAATACATTAGCAACGGACAAATATCCGAAAAATATATACAAAATAACTATTTTTGAGGCATTGACCCTTATCCATGGCCGAAATTGATATTTGTTGAAATTTGAAAAACCGCAGTTTAAAAGGGACAGTTAGCTCTGAGGTTGAAGAAGGTTACCATTTTCGGATGATGATAACTACTGAAAAGATGTTCTTTCGTCTTAGGAAAAGTATTCAATATTTACTGTTCTCAGGACACCGCAGAGGACACGGGATACACAGTCCTTTTGTGTTTAATCTCATTACTGAGGTCTTCAGGAATAAAAGTACCCCTGACGTTGTCTTAAATATTGAAAAGGCAAGAAAAAGGCTAAAAAAGGATAAGCGTATTATTAAGGTTGCTGACTATGGAGCAGGTTCTAAAAAGGCCGGCAGTTATGAACGGAGAGTTTCGGATATTGCACGTTATTCATCAATACCGAAAAAGTACGGCTTATTGCTTTATCATCTTGCTGCCGAGTTCGGTGGAAAGGATATAATAGAGTTGGGTACATCTTTGGGGATAAGTACTTTATATCTGGCATCAGGTTCTCCGGGAAGTACTGTACATACTATTGAGGGATCGTCAGAAATAGCTGCAATGGCATCTGCAAATATTAAAGATGAATGTATTAGTAATATCAGGCTTTATGAAGGAACATTTGATTATATTTTACCCCTGATCATAAAATCAGGTCTGACGCCGGGATTGGTTTTTGTTGACGGTAATCACAGGAAGGAGCCTGTGTTGAATTATTTCAGATTGCTGTTAACAGTTGTATCAGGTACAACAGTTATTGTTTTTGATGATATAAACTATTCGGCAGAGATGAATGAAGCATGGCAGGAGATAAAAAGAAATGAGAGAATATCATTATCAATCGATCTGAACCGCATGGGGATCGTTTTTTTCAAGGAGGGTATTACTCATAATGACTATATAATCAGATATTAACAAAAATTAAGACTTTATAATTTAATATTCGGGTAATTTAATCTAATTTCGGAATTTCAAATTTAACACATTATGGACAAAGTAATTGAGATCAAGAATATTGTTAAGAATTATCAGATAGGATCGGTGATTGTGAAAGCTTTAAGATCCGTCTCACTCAATATTGAAAAAAATGAATATGTTGCGATTATGGGACCTTCCGGTTCCGGTAAATCGACTTTAATGAATATTGTCGGATGTCTTGATACTCCTACCAGTGGTTCATATATTCTCAATGGTGTTGATGTAAGCAAAATGGAGGATGATTACCTGGCAGAGATAAGGAACAAGGAAATAGGATTCATATTTCAGACATTTAACCTTCTTCCGCGATATACTGCCCTGGAGAATGTTACTTTACCTCTGATATATGCTGGAGTTCCGAAAGCCGACAGGGAAAAAATAGCTGTTGATTCTCTTAACCAGGTAAGCTTGTCTGACAGAATGACTCACAAACCCAACGAGTTGTCTGGTGGTCAGCGCCAGAGGGTAGCTATTGCACGGGCTCTGGTCAACAAGCCTTCTATAATACTTGCTGATGAGCCCACAGGTAACCTGGATAGTAAAACCTCCCTTGATATCATGAAACTTCTTGATGCAATTCATAAAGCAGGTAATACTGTAATAGTTGTAACCCATGAGGAAGATATTGCAATGCATGCAGCTCGAATTATTCGTCTCTTCGACGGGGAGATTGCGCAGGATTATATGAATGAAAAATACGGCAAAATATAGTTCTTTTTCCCGGTCAGCCACCGGGCCCTTATTTTAATTACATATGAAGATTTATACCCTGACAGGTGATGATGGCACCACATCATTAGCAGGTGGTAAAAGGGTTCCGAAACACTCTCTTCGGGTGGAGGCATACGGTTCTGTAGATGAGTTGATTGCCTGGATAGGACTTTTACGCGACCATAAAGAGAATGACAGGCGGGCTGATCTGCTCCTGTATGTCCAGGATCAGCTGATGAGAGTGGCAGCAGCTATTGCTCACGATCCGGCAAGTGATAATTCTTTTCTGGTATTACCCGGAAGCGACTGTGTGAAGAGGCTTGAGAAGGAAATTGACATTATGGAACTGGAGCTGCCTGAATTAAAAAACTTTATTCTTCCCGGGGGTAATAAGCTTGTATCATATTGTCATATAGCCAGGTGTGTATGCCGCAGGGCTGAAAGGACCGTTCTGAGACTTAATGAGTTGGAAAAAACTCCGGAGATAGTCAATAAATTTCTTAACCGCCTGTCTGATTTTTTATTTGTATTGGCAAGGAAGGTCGGTTTTGAGGTTGATAGTGAGGAAGTTGGGTGGTTTGTGTGATATATATAATTTCTTGAACATGTATTGTTTTTTAAGTAAAATAATATATATATTTGCAAACTTTGATAAAAAATTAACTAAATCCGGATATTATGTATTGGACACTTGAATTAGCATCAAAACTTGAGGATGCTCCATGGCCTGCCACAAAGGATGAGCTGATAGACTTTGCCATTAGGTCAGGTGCCCCGATGGAAGTTATTGAAAACCTGCAGGAAATTGAAGACGAGGGTGATATTTACGAAAGTATTGAAGATATATGGCCCGATTACCCCAGTAAGGATGATTTCTTTTTTAATGAAGATGAATACTGACGAAGGCTGGTTAATTTAATCAGCCTTTTGTTTTATAAAAATATCTGATTTCTTTTTAGGCCGGTACTCATTAAGCCACTTAAATCCCGAAAGCCTCAATGTATCAGGTCTGTCAATCGCAGGCGGATCAATTATACCTTCCGGATTTCCATATTCATAGATATCCGTTATCTTATTATTCTCGATCAGGATTGTAATATTAGCACATTTTGTCTGGTTTCTTCCTGCCAGCAGATCGTTGTCGAGGAGATAGTAAACAGCCTCACCATTGCCTTTAATCTCTATTTTGTAAAGATCATTGTTTTTAAAATAGCCTGTCAGTGACCTTCCTTTAATCTGGTTAAAGCGGAAAGTATCTACCTGGCTTGTAACGAAAGCCGAATTATACAGCTCAAGCCTGTCAGCTTCCCTGTTTTTTGTAAATATGGCCATAGAATCTGATGTAAGCTGGTTTTCACTCGACCAAATCACAGGTTCCTTATACAACCGTATCACCGAATCGCGGAAAGAATAGGAGAGGGAGTCGCATTTAGCCTGCACATTCTGGCTAAAAATACGGCAGTTATGATATGATTTTACAACCCTGTATTCTTTTAAGGAATCAGTAATTGTAACCGCTCTGATGGTATCTGAATGAAGGAACAGAGAATCGCCTTTGGAAAACTGTATAAACATCGCTCTTTTTGTGACAAGGAACTGTTCTGGCTGCTTATAGTACCAGGCATAGTCGCCTTTCACAATCATGCTGTTAGTTGTATCTTCAATAGTCACATTTCTGAATGATTCACCGTAACCCGATTTATTGTTAAAATAGAGGGAATCTCCATGGATGACCTGCTGCATATTATCTATCATAGCATTCTTCCAGATGGAAGTCACATCATTTTTTGTATCGTACCATCCTTTTTCGCAATAGAGATATATGCTGTCTCCTTTAACCTCGGTAGGTCCTGTAAAATAAGAAGTCTCCGACTGTGTATTATAGTCCATCGTATCGGCTGTCATCACATAATCCGGATTAACAATCTTAACGCTGTCTTTAAAATGAAAAAGATTATCGGTTGCATAATAAACTCCGATTATACTGGTAAGGGTGTTATCAGCATTTGTGATTTTTCCTCTGTTTGTATATTTGGCTATCCTGTTCCTGACATCATAGTGAATCGAATCGGTATATAGGTGAGTGTCCTTATCGATCAGCTCCACATTTCCCTTTACAAATGCCATCTCAGTTCTGCCGTCATAAAAAAGGTAATCTCCGTACAGGTTCAGCGTGTCGCCCTGTTCAATATGGATTCTGCGAAATGCAATAACTTCATTTTTATCCGGTGTGAAATGAGCACTGTCGCACCACATTACTACATCATTATGCCTCAGGTGCACCTGCCCTATAAACCTGTGCATATCCTGACCGGTGATCCTGTTCTTTACTATTTCATCCACATCGGCATAGATAAGCTCAATCTTCTTCTTGGAAGTCCTTTCATCCTGATTACTTTGTGATTGCAGTACAGGTGTAAGCAGCACTATGCCAAGAACAATCACCTGGTTCCTGGTATTATGGAAAAAGTATTTTACAAAAAATGATATTATTTTATCCATCCTCCCTTTTTCAAAAAGTCACAAGATGAAAACTCATTACTGATTTTAATGTAGGTCACTGAGATTTTATGTTTTATCCATTTATCAAAAACCTTGGACCTTTCAGATGCCAGGGCGGCATTATAAATTATCTGGTAATCGTCTTTCAGATTTGCAGTATGGGCAGGAAGTTCATTGTCGAGCCGCACTATCCTGAAAACAACGTTATTATTCTCATCTGTTGTTCTGAAAGCATCCGAAATCTCACCTATTTTCATATCCCTTACCTTCAGGTACATTTCAGGGTTGAGTTCATCCAGAGTAAACCAGGTGGTGCGGTCGGACGGATTAGGACTTACAAGCTTACCTCCATTTATCCTGCTGTCCTTATGTGTGGAAAACCTCAGCGCAGCGGTTGTAAACTTAAGACTGTCTTTTCTTATGAGGTTGGCTATGCTGTCGAGCTTAGATATAGCTTTGGCAGCCTGCTCGGGTTTAACTTTTGGCCTTATGAGAATATGACGTGTATTGACCATATCACCTTTCCTGTCGATTAACTGGATTATATGAAATCCGTATTTTGTCTCAACTATCTTGGATACAGTGTTTTTTGTAAGACTGAAAGCGGCGTCGGCATAGGGTTTTTCCAGTTCACCCCTGACCCTGTAGCCAATTTCCCCTCCGTTTTTTGCCGATTCAGGATCTTCTGAATACATGGCAGCCAAGGCATAAAAGCTTTTACCTGCAAGTATCTGGCTTCTTATATCAAGAAGTTTTTGTCTTGCTTCAGCTTTGTTCTCTTCATTTGAAGGAGGATCTATCTGTATGATACTCAGCTGGTATTTTGCAGGTATGACAGGTATGCTGTCTTTTGGCAGTGATGCGTAGAATTTTCTCATGGCAGCAGGAGTAACTGTAACATCCTCTGCAATTTTATTCTGAACTTCCCTAACAATTTCCTGCTCAAGAAGCATCTTCTTCATATCGCGTCTTATTTCGAGCATACTCTTCTTAAAGTAACTTTCGAGAGCTTCTTCACTGCCTGCCGTCCTTATTGCATCGTTCATCCTCATATTCAGGTCGCCATCCACAACATCGTCAGACACAGTTATACTGTCGATTCTCGATTGGTCCATGAAAAGTTTGGATATAAGCAACTCCCTCAAAACCCTGCATCTCAGTTGATCTTCCGGCGTCTTATCACCACTGCGTCGTATGTCGGTAACTGTGTTCTCTATATCTGAAAGGTAAATAACCTCATTCCCCACAACGGCTGCAACCGATTCAACCAGTTTTTGTGCATTCAGACTTACAAACCCCGGTATTATCATGGCTATCAACAGGAAGTAATACTTCAAATTTCTTTTCATCATCATTTAAATATCTTAAAACTGTTTTCCTTTAAAGCTTCGTTATATATGCCGTTTTCAAGCGATTGTAAAAACTCATATCGTCTTGAATTCCAAATAATTCTTTTTATGTCATTCTTTACATATTCAAAGGGAGCAAGAGACGATCTAAGCCTGTAGTCTCTGATGGAGATAATATAAGCAGAGGCAGAGTCACTTGTCTCATAAAATGTATTTCTTTTAAGAAAGTTTTCCTGGTTTTCAATATCGTCGGGCAGTTCCACAAGCAATTTATCCATAGGAACCCATGCCTCATTAAAATCATCAAACTTCTCAGCAAACTGGAAACAATAACTTTCAAGTTCCTGCATATCTTTCTGATCGCCTGAACGGGCAAGTCGTTTTATTTTATAAATGTCGGGTGTTTCCACGGGCAGCTTGATAAATAGCGCTTTTACGATATTCGAATTCAGCCGGAAGCTTTGTTCATTTGATGCATAATAGTTTTCCATTTCTGCATCAGTAACAACGGTATCCATTTTTTCCAACATCATCTTTTGCTGGTACTGGTAGATAACAAGATTTTCCCTGGTCTCCTTGAGCTGTTTCTCAATATCCGATCTGCTTTCGGGTGAAAGGTTATCTTCAGCTTTCAGGAGCAACAATTGCCTTTTTGCCCATTTGTTAATATAGTTCTGAATTATAGCAGCGCTGTCCTGATCATTTAAATTGTTCTGTAAAAGAGCTGGAATCTCATCATAATATAGTATGACATTACCCACCTCTGCAAGGGGAATCCTTTGTTGGGCTTTATTTTTGCTTTTGCAGCCTGCCAGAACAGACAATGCCAATAAAAAATATAAAGTTCTACTCATTCTGTAATTCCTTTTTTATTTCATTCAGGACAGAATCATCAATCAAAACGGGATAATCAGTCTTTAATTGTTCAATCCATTTCCTGTCGAGATAATCCTGGTAAGCCGACATAACTTCTCCAGTTACCTCTTTTAAGGGCTTGGGTCCGGGATCCAGCACTCTTGTAATATTAATAATGGACGGGTAACCTTCATAAGTTGTTAAACGGTATCCGGATGACCATTTAAGCCTGTCAAGTTCATTATTATCTCCTTTGTACCATTTACCTCTTGTAATGAATAGTACGGTATCCCCGGCATTATTGAATTTTTCTGAAAGAAGCAGATCCTTGTCCTTCTTCCTGTTGTATTTCCTGTATGCCCTGAGAAGCTCATTATCTCTTCCAGGCAGTTTCAGGGTATAAATAACGGCTTCAATGCCCGGCCTGCTAAGATAATCATGTTTATGTTCATTATAATATTTAACAAGCCCTGATGTATCCTGGGTTACTTTATCCCATACTTTTTTGGAAGATATATCAAACAAGAGTATGCCATCGCGGAATTCATTCATGAGGTATCTGAATTCTGGATATTTCTTTTCCAGGATTGAATTCTCATAGTTAAGTATTCTCTCAGAGGAACTTGCATTTACAGATCTTTCCATAAAAAGGGATGGATTGCTGGTACCTGGCATAGGACCTCTTCTTTCAATATAATCAGCAAAA
This sequence comes from Bacteroidales bacterium, assembly GCA_046706305.1. Taxonomy (GTDB): domain Bacteria; phylum Bacteroidota; class Bacteroidia; order Bacteroidales; family VadinHA17; genus LD21. The sequence goes on along the minus strand of JBJKPQ010000020.1, from coordinate 4,314 downwards.
TCTTTTGTGGTCATATACTGGTTGGCAAATGAATAAATATTACCTTCCGGCATTACAGACCGATCATATTTCCTTGTACCCTGGATAATCAGTGAGTCGGTGTTTTTTACAAACCAGTTAAAAGCATCCTGGTTGATAACGAAATAATATTCCTTTTTTAATTTGTCTATTAACGATCTTTTGCTTAAGGAGTTAAGATAGGATTTGTTAAGCCTGCTTTCAAGATATGAACGAGTCTCGCCGAAAGTGCCCGGTGCTTTTTTATCAAGCAGTTTTATGATATGCCAGCCATAAACTGATCTTATTGGTTTTGTAATTTCACCCGTGTCTTTTAGTGCGAATGCAGCATCGGCAAAATCGCTGATCATTTCACCAGCACCGAACCAGTTAAGCACACCTCCTTTTTGAGCGGATGCTTTATGATCAGAGTATTCTTCTGCCATTTCAGCAAAGGGAGCACCCTGAAGAAGCCTGTTGTAGATTGAGTCAATTTCGGCTTTTGCTTTTTTAGCTTTTTCTTCACTTGTCCCGGGAGGTACTACCTTCATTATATGGGCAACTTTAATCTTTCCTCTTGAGGGACGGATATCTGCAACTTTTATAATATGATATCCGTACGGAGTCCTTACCGGTTGCGATATTTCTCCTTTTTTCATTGAGTATACGGCATCTTCAAAAGGCATGATCATTTGGAAGACTGTAAAATATCCCAGGTTTCCTCCATTTTCTTTTACAGAGGGGTCATCCGAGGTACTCCGGGCCACTTCTTCAAAAGGTTCCCCCTGCATTATCCTTTGCCTGACATCTAAGGCCTTTTTCCATGCTTTCAGGGTGTCTCCGGGAGGAGCATCTGAGGGCAAAGCGATGAGAATATGCCAGGCATTAATCTCTTTAAGATACCTTTCATATGCTTTCCTTAGCAATTTTTCCTTTACCAGTGTGTCTGTAAGATAGTTCTGAGCCAGTTGATTACGGTATCCTCCCAGTTCTTTAGTGAATGACTCCGTTGTGTCAAGCCCTTCATTTAGAGCTTCAGCTACTTTAAGCTTAAAAATAATATACTTCTGAAGGTAGTTGTCAATATCCTGTTTCTTGCCCGGGTCTGAACTTTTTTTATACATCCTGATGAATTCGCCTGCATCAACTTTATTGCCGCCAACTGTCATCAGTATTTTACTACTGAGGTCCTGTCCCCGGCAAATAATTGGCAGAAGAAGAGCAATAACTGTTATTAGTGGCCTTATCTTCATTAGGAAAATCCTGTACCTTTATTCAAATGATTTTCTGCTGTAATTTGGTGCTTCACGTGTTATTGATACATCGTGGGGATGGCTTTCAATAACCCCTGAATTTGTAATTCTTACGAATTTGCCTTTTTCTTTAAGGGTTTTAATACTTTCAGCTCCAACATATCCCATACCCGCTCTCAGTCCTCCTGTTAACTGGAAAATGACTTCTGCCAGTGTGCCTTTATATGGCACTCTTGCTTCAATACCCTCTGGTACAAGCTTCTTTATATCATCTTCCATATCCTGAAAATACCTGTCTTTTGATCCCTGCTGCATGGCTTCTATAGATCCCATTCCTCTGTAGGATTTAAATTTGCGGCCGTTGTAAATGATTGTATCACCAGGTGATTCCTCAACACCTGCAAACAACGATCCTGCCATTATAGAATCAGCTCCGGCAACAATAGCCTTAATTATATCTCCGGAATACCTTATTCCTCCATCAGCAATTACAGGCACCCCGGAGCCTTTAACAGCACTGGCCGCATTGTATATAGCAGATAGCTGTGGTATACCAACGCCAGCCACTATTCTGGTTGTACAAATTGACCCCGGGCCTATACCCACTTTTATTGCATCGGCCCCTGCATCAACGAGAGCCCTGGCAGCTTCGGAAGTTCCGATATTTCCTGCTATAACGTCAATTGATGGATAATTCTTTTTTATGTCTTTCAGAATGCCAATAACACCTTTTGTATGCGCGTGTGCTGTATCAATTGAGATAGCATCAACATTGGCATTGATAAGAGCTTCAACTCTGTCCAGAGTGTCAAAGGCTATACCGACGGCTCCTGCAACTCTGAGCCTTCCTTTATCATCCTTGCATGAATTTGGACGATCCTTGGTTTTTGTTATATCCTTGTAGGTTATTAGGCCGATGAGTTTTCCTTCATCGTCAATCATGGGAAGCTTCTCAATTTTATGCTTTTGAAGGATCCTGGCAGCCGCCTCAAGGTTGGTCTGGTGATTTGTGGTTATCAGATCCCTTGTCATGACCTCCGTGATCTTCCGTGATTTATTATTTTCAAACCTGAGATCCCGGTTTGTGACAATACCTTTTAGGATTCCACTATTGTCAATAACGGGGATACCTCCGATCCGGTACTCACTCATCAGGTTTATAGCATCGGCCACAGTGGCGTCGAGACTGATTGTAACAGGATCGAAGATCATAACATTTTCGGCTCTTTTAACTCTTTTGACCTGGGCAGCCTGAGCTTCTATTGTCATGTTTTTGTGGATAACGCCGATTCCGCCTTCCCTGGCTATGGCTATTGCGAGATCTGCCTCGGTGACAGTATCCATGGCTGCCGATAATATCGGTGTGTTTAGCCGGATGTTACGGGTAAGCATCGAACTGAGATTCACTTCCCTTGGAAGTACCTCAGAATATGAAGGAACAAGTAATACATCATCAAATGTAAGACCTTCATATACTATTTTATCTTCAAAAAATGACATCTCCCGTGTATTAAAAATTTGATTGCGAAATTACTAAAAAAAACAGAACATGGCATATATATTAGTGTTTTAACCTTTTATTAAGATGAGTGAATGGAGGTCTTTTTTTAGGGTCATGCGGTCATGCGGTCATGCGGTCATGCGGTCATGCGGTCATGCGATCATGCGGTTATGTGGTTATGCGGTCATGCGGTCATGCGGTCATGCAGTCCCTTAAATTTGCCCTTGCTTCCTTACGCCTTTGCGCCGTTACGCCTTATTTTTCCACATTCATATCTAAATGACGAAGAAAAATCTTATATTGAGTAACAGTTACTACATTTGTACCAGTGCTTCCGGATATGAATTTTGAGCTTTACAGGGAAATCCTGACCCGATACTGGGGTTATACCTCTTTCCGGCCATTACAGGAGGACATAATACGTTCTGTTGAAGATGGTAAGGATACCCTCGGACTTATGCCCACAGGTGGTGGCAAGTCAATTACTTTCCAGGTCCCGGCACTTGCCAAAGAGGGTATATGCCTCGTTATTACACCGCTTATAGCTCTGATGAAGGACCAGGTGGCCCGGCTCAACAGTCTCGAAATTAAATCTGCAGCCATTCATTCAGGAATGACTGCTGAAGAAATAGACATAACTCTAGATAATTGTATCTATGGCGACTATAAATTCCTTTATGTCTCCCCGGAGCGTATTGCAACAAGACTCTTTCAAAGCAGGGCCGGGCGCCTGAATCTTTCACTTGTGGCCATAGACGAGGCTCATTGTATCTCACAGTGGGGGTATGATTTCAGACCATCATATCTAAGAATTAAAGAACTAAGGGATTATATTCCTGAAAAAGTGCCTTTCCTTGCTCTTACAGCTACAGCCACTCCTCTGGTTATAGATGATATTATGAGCAAGCTTGGATTCAGGGAGAAGAATGTCCTTCGCACAAGCTTTCACAGGAAGAATATATCATACCTTGTCAGGAAAACAGAGGATAAGGGTAAATACCTCGTTAAAACTTTAAAAAAGGCAAAGGGCAGTGGTATCGTTTATGTGCGAAGCAGGAAACGATGCAAAGAAGTCGCTGAATTGCTCGTGGAGAATGGTATCAGTGCAGATTTCTATCATGCAGGTCTTACTGACGAACTGCGTGACAGGAAACAGGCATCATGGACATCCGGAGAAACAAGGGTTATTGTGGCTACCAATGCTTTCGGGATGGGCATAGACAAAGCAGAAGTCAGGTTTGTAATTCACTGGGATATACCTGATTCGATTGAGAATTATTTTCAGGAAAGTGGAAGAGCCGGCCGTGATGGCAAGTCTGCATTCGCAGTACTTCTTTATTCCCCTTCAGATAAAAGCAGGCTTGAAGAGTCTGCCAGGAAAAAATTTCCACCGGTTGAGAAAATTAAGGATGTATATGAGGCTCTTTGTAATTATCTCCAGGTTCCGCTGGGATCGGGGAAAGATAATGTGTTTGATTTTAGCATGGCGGATTTTGTTACAAAATACAGGCTGCCTGTAATCGAATCATTTAATAGCCTGCAGTTTTTGCAGAGAGAAGGCTA
>JBJKPQ010000019.1:0-11019 GCA_046706305.1 Bacteroidales bacterium | reverse complement strand
CCTCCCCTCATAAAGAGTTGCGGACCGGCGGACAGGGTCAGGCCTCCAAAATGAAGATCATGAAGGGCAAAGGCCGGAACGAAAACTCCCATGACATTTGCTATGTTGTTAGCTCCAAGGCTGTAAGCTCCAAATGCACCAACTACAATAAGCCCGGTTTTTATATATGATTCAAACCGGATAAGATGGATATGTGCCGATACCTTGATTTTTTTGAGAAGAATATATAGTAATATGGCAAAGACAGCTCCCAGAACAGGTCCTGTTATCCATGTAGTTACAATTTGTTCAAGTGCCTTGCTGTCGGTATGATTGCCTGTAAAGAAATTCCAACCGATAATTGCCCCTACAATGGCCTGGGTGGCTGATGCAGGCAGTGCGAATTTTGTTAATACATATACAGTAATAGCAGCTGCCAGGGCAACTGTGAATGATCCGCCTACAGCATTTACAGCTCCCAGTTTGCCAAGGGTCTGAGAGGCCCCTGAACCCTGAGCAACTGCGCCGATTATCACAAAAACAGAAGCAACTATAGCAGCGGTCCGGAATTTAACAAGTCTGGAAGCTACTGCTGAACCAAAAACATTTGATGCATTATTTGCCCCAAGTGACCATCCCAGGAACAGGCCGCTGACTAGAAAAAAGAGAACCATATTGCTACATTAGTATTTTAATTGCCATTCCTGACAGCAGATCTGCAGCTTTTTGAGATAGATCTGAAATATTCTCCACATGATGAATTATATATCTGAGGTGTGATTTATGAGCCAGATCCAGATCATTCATTTCCTGAAATATCGTTTTTTTTATTCCAAGGGAAATCTTGTCAGTTTCGCTTTCGAAATAGTAAACTTTCAGAAGTTTCTCCCTGACAGTATATGGTGCTTTGAAATACGCCCTGGCAGCAGGCACTAGTTCTTCTGCTGCACTTGCGGAAGTATCTGACAGGTTAATGAAACTTTTTCCTAGTGAAACAGGTATATCCGGCATCTCGATATAAAACTCATTGAGAGTGCTCTTGAGTGAATCGATTATTTCATCCATTTCATCAATAAGTGCTGTAACCTCTGCTTTGTGCTGAGGTAATATGGAATGGGTGATCATCTCGTTTTCGATGGATCTCTGGAGTTTATCTGCATTACTTTCCAGAACTTCGACCTTTGACAAATGCCTGCGAAAAGCTTCCATGTCCTTTTCCACGAAGGCTTTCAGTGCTTCCTTGAAGACTACTATTCCTAAATCAATATTGTCAAAGAACTCATCAATCTTAATAATGAGGTTCTTTGTAGTTCTGGTGAAAACTGGCATTTTGTAATATTTTTAAGTAGTTCTAACAAAATTAGAAAATCAAATGAAATCATTACAGCTAATGGATATATAAAAGGAGCATGATTTTACTAAAATTCAATTATTTTTTCCACCCTGTTATTCCTCAGATATTGTTTCAGGATAACCTGGATGTCCCTGTTGTCCTCAGCAGGTTTTATGCAATCGTGAACTGTTGACAAACCAAAGCCCATGTCGTTGATATTGAAATAACCAAATCCCAGATATTTACCATTGACTATTTTTACTGCACACTTTTCCTCATTATCTCTTCCGCTGTCGATGATGAAGAAGTTCCTGCGTGAAAAAAGAAATTCTTCAGAAGCCTTTGTAGCCCGTATATTGTAATCTGAAGCCGGTTCGAGACCAATGCATGCACCATTACACATTCCAACCTGATGATGGAAACAGGCCCCGTCACTATCGTACATTCCTGTAAGCTTCTGGCAGAGTGAATATTTTTCTATCAGGTTATCAAGTTTTGACCTTGCTTTTTCCCGCGATGTAAAGACAGATACAGGTATGTCGTCCATAGTTACTTTTCCATACCGGAAGTTAATATATCCGTTTTTATCGGTATTGCAGAATAAACCCCACTGAAATCCTGTCCTTCTCTGGGCCCTGTTGTAAACAGGTTTGTTTTTCTTTATTTCAAAGGATTCCTTCAAAAGGGCAATTAACTCGCTTCCTGTTGTCTCCCATTCAATATCGGCGATTCTGTCGCGCATCTCCATCGCGCGACTGGTAGTATTGTTTGACAGGTGGGTACTTACCCTTTGACTGAGGTTACGACTTTTGCCTATGTAAATAAGGTCTCCTGCTTCATCATAAAAATAATATATACCCGGTTCTTCCGGGATCAACTCAAGCTTGCCGGTGTCAAGTCTCGGATTGAGTTTGGATAATTTTGTGTTTTTTACAAGGGTTGTCCTTCCATTGTTTAACAAGAGATCCTTCTTCATTAGAAGTTCAAAGAGCCTGACCGTGGCCAGGGCATCGCCAGCAGCCCGGTGCCTTCCCTCAAGAGGGATATTAAGATCCTTGCAAAGATTGCCCAGACTATATGACCTGTGTCCTGGCAGTAATTTCCTGCTCAGGGCAACTGTATCCAGCAGTTGTCTCTTGAAGTTAAACCCCAACGATTTGAATTCCTGTCTTATAAATGAATAATCAAATCTGGCATTGTGAGCTACAAAAGTCTTTCCTTCAGTAAGTTCTACTATTTGCTTTGCAATCTCATAGAACCTGGGGGCTTTTTCAACCATTTCATTTGATATTCCTGTAAGGCTTGTTATGAAATATGGTATATTTCTCTCAGGATTGACAAGTGATACAAACTCACCCGTGATTTTCTCCCCGTCGTGAAGGTAAACAGCAATCTCCGTAATTTTTTCAAGCCTGGCACTACCCCCCGTTGTTTCTATGTCTACGATTGCATACATTAGCAATGAAATACCAATTGACAATACCTGCGAATATAGTCAGAAAAGAGGCTGTTTTAACTATTCTTCGTAATTTTGTAATGTAAATAGAGAGATTATGACTGAATGCTACGGAAAAAAATTTATATTGAATGGGGAATTGTTTCCTGCCAACCATTTTGATAATTCAATGGTCTATAATGGCAGCTCCGTGTATGAGGTTATCAGGATGGTGAAAGGAAAGCCCGTGTTTTTCCACGATCATATGGAAAGGCTGGCTTTAAGTGCGAGACTCCAGAGAAAAAAGCGACTGGCTGATGAGGAAACACTGAAAAAAGACATTCTTGCTCTGACCCGCGCCGATAAGAAAAAAATTACCAATCTGAAAATTGTTTTTAATTACAGGAAAGACGAGTATAATTATCTGGTATATTTTATTGAGCCGATATATCCAACAGAAAGTCAGTATCTTAATGGAGTTAAAGGAATTCTTTACTTTGCCGAACGAAAGGAGCCAGAATCGAAGGTAATAAATCATAAACTGAGGTCTTCAATATATCATAAACTGATTCTGGAAGCGGCTTATGAAGCAATACTTGTAAATGGAAAAGACAAAATAACGGAAGGGAGCAGATCAAACATTTTTTTCCTTAAACACGATAGACTTGTTACAGCCCCCGATAACTATGTTCTCAACGGAATTACCCGAAAACATATTCTGAGTATATGTGAAGAAAACCGGATTCCGGTTGAGATGAGATGTGTGAGCCTTGACGAATTGACCGACTTTGATGCTGTGTTTATGACAGGTACCTCACCCGTTGTTCTTCCTTTTTGTTGTATAGATAAACGGAATTATAATACTAATCTGGCTATACTTGAAAAGCTACGCAAATTATACCTGATGAAAGCTGAAGATAGTATCCGTCATTTTCGCCATTAATAATTCCGATCCTGGGCAAACTTATTGGAAGATAAATTTTTATATTTGCACTCTTATTTAATAAATATGTTATCCTATGGCTAGTGTACGTGATTTAAAAAAAGATATTGATTATCTTCTTTATGAAGTGATCGCCGATTGTTTTACTTATTCGCAGGTTCATCCGGATAATAATACCGAAGAAGTAGCAAAGATTATAAATGATGCAGTCGATTTCAGAAATGATCTTATAGCCCGTGTCAACAGTCCTGACGGAAAGGATAATCACAAACTCATAAAGGCTTATTATAAAGCAGTGCATAGAGACCTGCTTTCAGGTACTGACAAATTATTCAGCAGACTTAGTGATCTGTCCGCAGCCGGTAATTAAAATACCGGTATACCTGTTCTCCACAGTTTTTGCATTTACCATCACCGGTAAGATTTTGTAATTGTGTATTATAACCTGTGCGTATTGTAACAATGGTTCCGCATTTAGGGCACCTTGTATTTTGACCGTTTGTCGACAAGGTATTTCCCATATAAACATAATTCAGGTTTCGAGAAGCTATCTCAAACAATCTTTCAAGCAAGTCCTGTGTTGTGGCATTATCATGTCTTTTGTACATAGGGAAATAGCGGCTGAGATGGAAGGGTGTGTTTTTACCGAGCTCAGCAGCGATCCATTCCGTTTGCATATTCATCTCCCTTTCACTGTCATTTTGCCCTGGAATGACAAGGGTAGTAATTTCAAGGTGCCTTCCTGAACGGGAGATTTGTTTTAATGCTGATTTAACAGGTTCAATCGCGGCTCCGGTAAGATCTTTGTAGAATTTGTTATTAAAGGCCTTAAGATCAATGTTAAACGCATCTGTGAAGGCTGTAATTTCATCCAGTATTCCAGGATTTACATAGCCATTGCTTATCATTGCTGTAAAAAGGCCGTTCTTTTTAGCTTCAACGGCAGTATCCCTCATATATTCAAACCATATTACAGGTTCATTATATGTAAAGGCAACTCCGGTATTGTTTTTCAGATCGAGAGCCCTGGAGACAAGGTCGTCCGGACTTATCCGGGTTCCCGTATCAAAAGGTATATTTTGCGAGATATGAAAGTTCTGGCAAAAATCACATCTCATGTTACATCCGTATGACCCTACAGAAAGAATATTACTTCCTGGGAAGAAATGATATAAAGGCTTTTTTTCTACCGGATCAAGGGCCAGCCCGGAAATAACTCCATAGGTGAGAAGTATTATCTCCATGCCGTTGCTTCTCCTTACTCCACAAATACCTGTTTTGCCCGGTCCCAGTTTGCAATTATGGGGGCATACCCTGCATTCAATTTTATCTTTGTGCTTAGTAAATAAAGGATTCATGTATTCTATATTCACTGGTCGAAATTGATCTCTTTAAAATCAGATAGCTTCAATGCCATCCTGCGGTATACTTTTTTGTAATGCTGATCCCCTTCACTACTGCTGATACGGCTTAATCCGAAATATGCATAAGATGTATATTCATTTCCAAAGTAACCAAAAGGAGACAATTCCCTTATGCTTCTTACATAAAAATCTCTGGCAGCAACTGAATTATGATCTTTCTTTTCTGCCAGTATTCCTTTAAATACCATTAACTGGGCCTTAAAGAATTTATTTGTTTCTGCCTTTTCATACTTGCCCAGTATATTTTCAGCCTCAGTATATTCTTTTTCAAGGAGAAGATTTCTGAGATAAGTGGAAATGTATTCAGTATTTGATGGATAGTGATCGTACAGTATCAGGCTGTATGATGTAGCTTTGTTGGGATCTTTTTCATAGGTAAGGTAAATCTCCGAAAGGAAAGACAGCGATTCGGCCTTGAGAAAAATTGAATTTGCTGCGGCATTATTGAGCTCACGAAGACCCCTGTATTTATCACCTTTTTTAAACAGGAGCATCAGTGGTTTGTAGATAGGATATTCTTCCGGATATACCTCTGTATAATAATCATATACTCCAGTGAAAAAGTCAAAGTCAGCGAACGAGGATGTATGATCAAACGCCTGCATAATATAGGAGTAGCTGCTTGAAGCCAGTGGAAAAACCTCTATGTTTAATTCATTATCGGTATAAAAAAGCAAAAGGAATCCCCTGGCGCAAAGGCTGGTGAGCAAAGTTTCTGCTTTGAGATCCTTATCTGCGCTTTTTTTGCATAGATCAATGCATGTACGTAGGTCATTTTCAAATCTTTGACGATCAGGAGAGGAAGGTAAAAGGGGGTAGTTCTTCCAGTATGTCAACATGCCGTCAAGCAGATAAGTAACCGGATGACCCGGGTAGGCTTTTTCAAGGTTACTAAAAATACTCTCAGCTTTGGCGAATTCGAAATTATATACTAAGTCAATACCTTTATTTATTTTTCTTACTGAAGCTGTATCAGTGAGTATCTGCGCTCTCAGATTTTTTGTTCCGCCAATAAGTGCAAGCAATGAAACCAGGATTATTACATTAATTTTTCTATTCATGGTTCGGAATATATGGATAAATTTATAACATTTATTTGGTTCCGTTGGTTTACCTAACAAACATATGCCTTCGTTAATAGTTTTTTAACAGGGTATGATCTGATAACAAAATAAACATGAATCTATGCAAACAACAGGAGAAATTATCCGGGTTGATTTTGAAGAAATGAAATCGGTATTTGCAGAAATACTTACCAGGAATGGTTATGAAAGAAATGACGCTGAAAAGTGTGCTGAGATTTTTGCCCTTAACAGTGTTGAGGGAGTCTATTCCCATGGGGTAAACAGGTTTCACAGGTTTATCAGGAATACAAATGAGGGATTTATAAGGCCGGGAGAGAAACCATCACTTATTCATTCTTTTGGCTCATTCGAACAATGGGATGGAAACCTGGGGCCGGGTCCTCTTAATGCAGCTTTTGCATCGGACAGGGCTGGCACAATTGCAGATAATAATGGTATTGGCATAGTTACTCTGGCTCATACAAATCACTGGATGCGGGGAGGAACCTATGGATGGCAGGCAGCACGAAAAGGATTCGTGTACATAGCCTGGACAAATACCTGTCCAAATATGCCAGCATGGGGAGCAAAAGACCCGCGACTTGGAAATAATCCATTTGTTATGGCTGTTCCATATATGGATGAAGCTATTGTACTGGATTTTGCAATGACGCAAAATTCATATGGAAAGATGGAATCATTCTATCGTCAGGGCCGCAAGCTGCCGTATCCGGGCGGTTATAATAAGGATGGTGAACTTACTTTAGAACCGCTGGAAATTATGGAATCCTGGAGACCATTACCAATGGGCTTCTGGAAAGGAGCTTCATTTTCACTTTTATTGGATATCCTTGCTACAGCTCTTTCCTCAGGTAATTCAACTCACAAGATAAAGTCTTGTTTTTCAGAATATGATGTCTCTCAGGTCTTTATTGCAATAGCTGTCAGCCATCTTCCCAACTTTCCATCTTTTAATAATGCGATACAACAGATTATAGAGGATCTCAGGAAATCCGAACCCTCTACTGATGGAGCAGAAGTAAGATATCCTGGTGAGAAAACAGGTGAAATAAGAAGAAGAAACATGAAAGACGGGATACCTGTTTTAAAGGAGGTATGGGACAAAATAGTTGAATTATCTTAAAATGAGAATTTTGAAAAAACTACAAACCGGTTTCAATTTTTACAATAAATTACAACTTTTCTTCAATAACCTCTGTCAGAATGTTGTTTCTCTCGGCAAAGGAGCTCAATTCAGCCACTATTTTTTCATTGGTCTCATGGTATGTTGTTCCAAACCTTATCAGGAGTCTCTTTTTTGATCTGAAGTAGATTACCACATTCAGTGGAAAAAACTCAATTTTTTCAAGATCGGATGCTGATATTTCAACCGGAGGTAATACAGGCCGGTTCCGTATTACCATATTAGATTTGCTGATTTTAATGTATTTTGAAGTATGACCAAAGCCTGTAAATACCTGGTATACTCCAAAACCAGCCAGAAAAAGGATAGTTATCCATATAGTACCCTGAGATTTTACGGCATTAAAATTAAACCATGTCCAAAATATCGCAGTTAATACACATATTATTCCAAAAACAATCCTTATTATGTTTATAACCTTGTTGTTTTCCCTTGTGTCAAGCGAAAAATGTTTTGTATTCATCTTTTTGAATTTGCGGCAAGATATTCTTTTTACTTATAAATACAATAAATGACATGTTAATAAATAAGGTTGAAAAATTTCGAAATGTTTCATTACATTTCATAATATTATTGTTTATATTTGTTATGAAATAAAGCGAAACCTATTTATTTAATGAGTTCAGTTGTAGACAGACGTGCGTTTATCCTTAAGAAGCTGGAGGAAGAGGAGCAGGTAAATGTATCTGAACTAAGCAGGAAATTCAGTGTAAGTGAGGTTACTATACGGAAGGATCTCAGGCATTTTGAAAAGAAGAATATTCTGATCAGATCACGGGGTGGTGCTATGAAGCAAAGCCTTATAAACGTTGATCTGTCTATTTATGATCGCCGTAAAAAGAATATGAAGCAAAAGGAGGCAATTGGCAGGGCGGCAGCTGCTATGATTGCCGAAGGGGAAACTATTCTTCTTGATACAGGCACAACAATTATGGAGCTGGCCAAGCAGTTACCCAAAAAAATTAATATTACTGTTATTACAAATTCTGTGGATATAACATTCAGGCTTGCAGAGTATCCGAATATAAGAGTGCTGATGACTGGTGGAATATTGAGAAGAAATTCACTTGCTGTTGTGGGAGAGGTGGCAGCAGAATCCCTACGAAATTATTATTGTGATAAGTATTTTTTGAGTGCCGATGGTGTTGACACAGAGAGGGGTATGATGACAACAAATATTGAAGAGGCCTCTCTGGCAAGAATCAATATAAAGAATTCCGGAAAGGTATTTGCACTTATCGATTCTTCAAAATTCAATAGTAAAGGCATAACTACGATCGCTTCTCTTACAGATGTGGATGTACTTATTACTGATAATGGTATCCCTGGTAAAATTCTTGAAAGCATAAAGGGATTGGGAGTTGAGGTCATATCAGTATGAAAAGGAACGAAATGAAATTATTCAGAATCAAGATATGAAACGTAATTCTTACCTGGTTATATTTATTTTTGCTGTTTTCTTTGCAATATCGTTTCTTACCAATATTCTTGGATCGATAAATCCTAATGTCAGTGATAGTTTTGCTCTTAATGGTACAATGACCGGCTTATTGCCATTTTCATTTTTTATAGCCTATGCATTGATGTCCATTCCCTCCGGTATGTTTGTCCAGAAATTTGATGAAAAGAAGAGTCTTATACTGGCCTGGGGGCTGGCATTCGCAGGTGCAATATTATTTTCTCTTGTACCTGTCTTTCCTGTCTTTCTCTTTTCCCTGTTTCTTATAGGCAGTGGAATGGCTCTTTTACAGGTAGCTTTATTTCCGTTGTTAAGGGTAACAGGGGGAGAAGAACATTTTGCATTTAATTCTGTCATAGTTCAGCTTGTATTTGGCATTGCTTCATTCTTTAGTCCGTTTGTTTATTCATACCTGGTAACTCACCTTAGTTCACCGCAGACGAACAGCCAGTTATTTATTAAGTTCATGGCTTTTCTTACTCCCGGCAAACTCCCGTGGGTATCAATATACTGGGTATTTACTTTTATAAGTCTCATAATGGTGGCAATAGTCATTTTTCTGCGATTTCCGAAGGTTGTTCGCACGGAAGAGGAGATTGTCGGCGCCTGGGCAACACATCTTGAGTTGTTCCGGCAAAAAACTGTGATTTTATTTTTCCTGGGGATATTTGCATACGTGGGAACTGAACAGGGTATTGCAAACTGGATTTCCGAATTTCTCAGAACCTATCACGGGTTCCAGCCTGAAGTTGAAGGTGCTGCTTCTGTTGGTCTTTTTTGGGGAATGATGACCGTAGGTTGCGTACTTGGACTTGTCTTACTTAAGATTATTGACAGTAAGATTGTGCTTAGGATATTTACTTTCAGTGCATTGGTGGTTCTGTCAATAACTCTGTTCGGAAATGCCAGATTGGCTTTGTTCGGATTCCCCGCCCTGGGATTTTGTCTTTCTGTTATGTATGCTATCATTTTTTCGCTGGCTCTCAACAGTGTATCCAGGTACCATGGATCATTTGCCGGTATATTATGCACTGCCATAGCAGGAGGGGCTTTCTTTTCATTGTTAATTGGCAAACTTAAGGATATGATAGGATTACAGGCCGGTATGATGATTTTATATTTACCATTATTATATATTTTAAGTCTGAGCTTCTGGGCCAGGCCTATTGTAACGAATGCGACAATAAGGAAAAAAAACACTTTACAAAATTAAAAATTCAGAGACTATGAAAACAAATGCAGACAATGGGCATAAGAAATGCTCGGGTACATTTACAAAAAGAGCTTTTCTTATCCTGACCATGGCAGCTGGTATTATTATGGCCGTATCCTCCTGTAAGACGACAAAGGAGGAGACGGCCCCTCAATGGCAGCAATTATTTAACGGAAAGGATCTCACTGGTTGGAAACATGTTGGTCCGGGTGAACAATATGTCGACAGCGGCTTAATCAAATCGCATGGAGGAATGGGACTCCTCTACTGGACTGGCGGTAAGTTTGCGAACTGCAAAATAAAAGTTGTTTACAGGATGCGCGATGAAAACAGTAACTCGGGTGTGTTTATTCGTATCCCGGTAGAACCACGCGAAGAGTGGATGCCTGTTAACTATGGTTATGAAGTACAAATTGACAACAAACCTGAATTATCGGGTGAGGACGAATACCACTACACCGGTACATTATATTCTCTTACCAAACCGCTGGCTAAACCCGGTAAACCCGGACCAGAATGGAACACTATGGAAATAACTATGTGCGGACCACGTACAATTGTATCGGTAAATGACCAGAAAGTGACCGATTTTACTGAAGGTGATTCGGTCCCAAAACGAGTATTCGATTTCGAGCCTCAGCGTGGTACCAGGCCAGATTCCGGATATATTGGCATCCAGAATCACAGCGATCAGGATGTGGTCTTTTTCAAACAGATAGAGGAAAGACCTCTTTCAAAGGAAGAGATCGCAGAATTATGCGGACCTAAGAAATAATTTTAACATTTTAAATCATTTTAAAATGAAGGGAAAAAAGGAAACATCCAATAAAAATGATATTTCCAGAAGGAAATTTGTGAAAACAGCAGCAACAGGTGCTGCTGCCATTACTATTCTTCCGAATTTTACTGTGAGCGGACTGGGACATGTTGCTCCGAGCGACAAGCTACTTATTGCTGCAGTAGGA
>JBJKPQ010000018.1:0-4269 GCA_046706305.1 Bacteroidales bacterium | reverse complement strand
ATCCGGTAAGTACAAATAAGATACAAGATCCTGACAGTTACCTTGTTTATTCCGTCACTGAATCAATACAAAGATTATTCAGCGAATTATATCCGGGCATATATCCTGTACACCATCTAAAACCTCTTCTCGATCACATTTCACGTGCAAGAAAAAGTAGCCATGAAAACTACCTGCATCTCCATGTTGAACGCGATTATTTCAACCTTATAGTAGCAGATAATAAGGGTCTCAGGTTTTGTAATGCATTCACATACAGAAATATATCGGATATAATGTACTTTGTACTAAATGTTTTGAAAAGTCTGGGGATAAACCAGGAAGAAATGATCTTTTTAAGTGGTTACACAGAGAAATATGATGACTTATCATCAGGTTTAGGAATGTATATACGATCTGTAAAATTCTCGGAGCCATCAGGGAAATTTACTTTCAGTTATGTCTTCAACGATCTTGAGCTTCAGAAATATCTGTGTCTATTCAACGTGGTAAATTGCGAATAATTGGAGGCAAATACAGGGGACGGAGGATAGAACCTCCTGCAGGATTCCGGGCAAGGCCAACTACCGACTTTGCACGTGAGGCACTTTTCAATATTCTTAACAACAGGATTGATTTTCAGAATATCACTGTTCTCGACCTCTTTTCCGGCACCGGAAGCATAAGTTATGAATTTGCGTCGCGGGGCGCCCTTTCTGTACACCTTGTTGAAAAAGACGCCAGGCATATTGCAGGTATACGGCGAATAATAAAAGAGATAGGATTTGCAAACGTTAAACCAGTTCATATTGATATTAAGGCCTATCTTAAAACATGCTCTACAAAATATGATGTTGTTTTTGCCGATCCTCCTTATGACATAAAGTGGCTTGAAGACATTCCCGACCTTGTTCTGGAATCAGGAGTTTTAAAGTCTGATGGATTTTTTATTCTTGAACATCCCCGAATGATGAATTTCAGCAACCACAAATGTTTTTTTGAACACAGGAACTACGGAGGGGTTAATTTCAGTTTCTTTCGCTATGCAAGTAAGGACTAAGCGCGAATAAGCCATGATTTTGTTATAGCTTCACGACCTTCCCTCCCGTTATCTTTTAACAACCTTCTTCACGTAGCTGCCATTAACCGTGATAACCTTAACAAGGTACATTCCAGGGGCCAACGAACTCATATCCAAATCATACCGTGAACTACCAATTAGAATATCGGTAAGTACGGATCCCTGCAAGTTTATCAATTGCAATGATTTTATTGTCTCTCCCGTCATAATATGCACAATATCTTTAACAGGCGAAGGATAAATATTTATATCATCATCAGCCAACGCGTCATGTACAGCGGTTATACTGCTGTTTGAAGCTATCCAGTTTATAGCCTGGCTGTTATCTGAGTTTAGATCAGGGAGCTCAAGGTAATAGCCGTTTGCACTTGCATCGGGCCAGGGAGCCTGTGCTGAATAAACAACGCTGTCAACAGTATTCCCGAAAGCATCGACAAGGACGAGTGATTCTCCCGAGTTGGACAGGTTCCTGGTATATTGCCCGAAAGGATGAATACCGTATTTTGCAAGAAACACTGAACTTTTAGATGCAATAATAAGCGATGAACCCTTTTCAAGGAAAGTACCTGCCGGGAACTGATATACAAAGCCTGTACCACTGAAATACAAGCCAGTAAGGTCAGCTGTCTGGTCACCTGCATTTGTTATCTCCAGGAATTCCTGGTCTTTGCTGCCGGGATATGTAAGAGTTGAATCGGGGAAATACATTATTTTATTGATAACAAGCTTTGGCACATACTCGTTACTGCAAGCATCACAGGGGCCAAGGTTAGAGTTCATCCATGTCTCCCTCTGCCTTATAAATGTTTTTATTTTCTGTACTTCATCCTCATGGAAAAGAGAGGTCCCCCATTTTGCGTTCTCTCTAACCACGGCTTCACTTATTGCAGAATCTGCGTTGTCTATAAGACTGTCGATCACTACGGTATTCAGAGGTTTGCCCAACCTGGTAAGTTCTTTCCATCTCTTCGACATATAACATTTGAACTTAGGGTTAAAGAACAGGTTTTTCCAGAACAAAGGGCCCTCATTATCACCATTGTTGAATTGCCATGTATCCGTTTTACTCCTGTCAAGTCCCCAGAAGAAAAGGTCATAGCCGAAAGTAAGATCCTGGTCCCATATAGGACCTGCCCGCAGCTTTCCGTTCCTGTCCTTATGAAAATATGTACTGTACTGGTATGCATCAACATTGGCAGACAATTCGTTGATTATCATATAATCGATAAAAGACGGTATATCTATAATTGAAGGAAATCCATCTGTTATTGATGTGTTTCCAGCGGCCGCAGCGGTGTTAAGACGCTCAAACTGGTAACGTATATAGTTATCCTGAAGCTGGGTTACATCTTCCGGTTTAGGCAGCTCATGAATAAATGCTACCTGTTCAACACCCTGTCCGCTAGGCATGGTCCAGGCAACAGGATCGCCACCTGTAGTCTTATCAGCCTTGGTTATATAGCCTCCAGTGACATCCGGATATGAATTATCGGTTGGTTGTATCTTAATCACATTGACTCTGTCGTGTCCCTGTTTTACCTTTTCAAGAAGGAGATAAAGACCCAGGTATTCTCCATTTATCACCACTTCACAATACCGTGTCCGGCTTGCATATTCCCCTATCATCCTGGAAAGGTTATAGCAAATATAATTCCTGAGTAAAGATGTCTCAAACACCAGACCGTTAAGTATCCAGTCATTGTCTTTCGGAAAGCCGAGTAATTTTACATTGTTGTTAGTCACACCGTCGGCCTCCTTTGTTGAAAAGCCATATTGTTTCTTGGGATCTGACTGCGAGCTTGATCCCCTAATCTCAATATTTATCCTGCCGTCATAATCGAGGAACTGTGACGAGTCTTTGTCCGTCAGGTAATTTCTCATACCATCTCCCCTGTTTATAATTTTCATGTCAGCCATTATCCTTGGCTCATCCGGAATACTTGCGCCTCCATCGGTATTAATAATAACAATTGGAAGATTGGAAGAAGTAAAGTTCACCGGGGCAATGAACCAGGCCGGCACAGGACGAAAATAGTATGATGAATTTTCTATTCCGAAGGAAAGCCATGCACTTGCAGTCATGTCAGAAGAAGTTTCCGTAGCATTATGGACCTGTACTGCCAGGACATTTTCACCTGGTAGAAGGCAGCTGTCAAGCATTTTTTTATCAAGAATAAAAGTTGAAGGCAGTCCGCCAGAGTACATGGCAGCTTCATGGTCACTTCCATACTGGTCGTATGTGGGATGTGTCCCGGTAATACCTGCACGTGCAATCTCCACATCATTAAGGTAAGCCACAAATGCATCATCATAATCCATATTAAAGACAGCCTCACCAATAACAGAAGTATCGGTAACAGTAAACTTTATTCTTATAAATACCGAGCTTGCCGGTTGTATTATAGTATTATCATCATTGTCTGAATAGCCAAATCCTCCAATACCTGTGGGCCATGAACTATCGTCGAAAGAAAGGCTTCTCCAATTTGCGTCCGGTTCTGATGTACCCACAAAATAATGCCAGGTATCAGTATTAAACACGGCAGTCTCCCAGTGATTAACATCCTGTCCGTTAAGTAAAGTTACTGATAATGATGACAGAAACATTAACAAAAATCCCAGCTTCTTCATTTCATGAAAATTAATCTGTACAGATCATCTGTAATCAAAACATACAAAATGCCTGAGGGCATACGATCATTTGGTTTTTACAAGTCCATAAATGTACCATAATTATAGAGAAGTAAAAAAAATTAATAGCAATAGTGATGCAGGAAGGATGCACATTTAAATAAAAAATCCATAAAAAAATTTACAGTCATTTATTTTGGATAATTAAAAATTAGATTAATTTTGCTGCGCATTAATTGGTGCGGTAGTTCAGTTGGTTAGAATATCGGCCTGTCACGCCGAGGGTCGCGGGTTCGAGTCCCGTCCGCACCGCAAACTAAAACAAAAAGCCATGCGACAGCGTGGCTTTAGTATTTTATACGTGGAGCATTGACAGCTCGCTGGCATAAGCTACTGGTATAAAATACGTAAAATGCTGCGACAAGCAGCATTTTTGATTTAGCTTGCAGGGTAACCCGTGGTAGGAAAGGGTCCGATTGAACGAAGTGAGATCAATCCCTTCGTTTACCCTGCCTCCCCTGCAATCTGGCTCCTTCGCTAAAATAGCCCACAGGGCTTTTTTAGCGAAGGAGCCAGAT
>JBJKPQ010000017.1:0-3872 GCA_046706305.1 Bacteroidales bacterium | reverse complement strand
GTTGCTTCAGTCCTTTTTATTATAGGACTGAAAATGTTAAGTCACCCGCTTACAGCCCGTCGTGGTAATTCACTGGCAGCAGTCGGCATGGTGATGGCTATTATAGCAACAATTCTCTTTCATCATAAGGATGGGAAACCAATTGGGAACATCGGGCTTATAATAGTTGCGATGATAATAGGTACAATAATAGGCTGGGTTATAGCCAAGAGAGTCAAGATGACCGCTATGCCACAGCTCGTTTCATTCTTCAATGGTATGGGGGGAGCGGCAGCTGCACTCATCTCAATGATGGAGTTCCCTCATATACGTCCGGAGCTAATAGCCGAAAGCGGAATGGCCAACGGGGAAGTTCTGGCAATACTTCTGGGACTAATGATAGGCACCGTCTCCTGGGCTGGAAGTATGATTGCTTTCGGGAAACTCGACGGTAAGATTGGTGATATGAGGATAAAGGCCATGCGATACGTAACCCTTACACTTCTTGCTTTCCTGATAGGATTCATCGTGTTTATAATGACCCGTCATGTGCAGGCCAGCAGTGAGCTTACTCCCCTTATCTATGTCATGTTTGCTGTGTCGGTAATATATGGCGTCCTGTTCGTTATGCCTATAGGAGGTGCCGATATGCCTGTTGTCATTTCCCTTCTTAACTCTTTTACAGGTGTGGCTGCAGCCATGGGAGGTTTCCTCTACAATAACCAGGCTATGTTAACAGGTGGTATTCTTGTAGGTTCAGCCGGAACTATTCTTACTGTACTGATGTGTAAGGCAATGAACCGTTCACTGTTTAATGTTATTATCGGAGTCTTTGGCGGAACAGGCGAGGCACATGTCGACGGTGGAGGAACCGTCAAAGAGATTTCACTCTCCGATGCAGCTGTCCTGCTGAGCTATTCGAAAAAAGTGGTTATTGTTCCTGGTTATGGACTGGCTGTAGCCCAGGCACAACATATTTGTCATGAGCTTGATAAACTGCTCGATGAGAAAGGAGTGGAGGTAAAGTATGCAATACATCCTGTTGCCGGACGTATGCCCGGACATATGAATGTGTTGCTGGCTGAAGCTGATGTGCCTTATGAACAGCTTGTTGAAAGCGATGAGATCAATCCTGATCTTCCAAATACCGACGTTGTTGTTGTAATAGGAGCAAATGATGTTGTTAACCCCGCTGCCGAGGATGATCCTTCAAGCCCTATATACGGTATGCCAATAATAAAAGCTCGGGATGCGAAAAATATAATTGTGATGAAAAGGGGTATGGGTAAAGGCTATGCTGCTATTGAAAATATGCTGTTTTTTAATGATAAAACGAGGATGCTTTTTGGCGATGCTAAGTCCTCATTACAGAATCTCGTAAACGAAATAAAGGACCTGTAAATATGATCCTTTAACGGTATTTTACCTGTGGTCTGTCTATTCAGGACTTACCGGTCACAGAGTGAGGTACGGAATTCCTGCCGGGTGATGTTCTGCTTCATACCTGAACTCTTTTGGTGTACGGGAAATATTAAATTCTTTGTGATATGAATATTTTTGCTGAAAGACTCGCTATCTTAAGGAGATCGTTGAAAGAAAATGACATAGATTTTTTACTTATTCCTTCATCCGATCCCCATATGGGAGAATATATCCCTGAGCATTGGCGTATAATAGCCTGGCTGACAGGGTTTACCGGGTCGGCAGCTACGGTTGTGGTATCGCAGTCATTCGCTGGTCTCTGGACAGATTCACGTTACCATATTCAGGCTGAATATCAGTTACATGGTTCCGGTTTCCAGCTTATTAAACAGATGTATAGCGGCAACACTGACTATGTAGAATGGCTGGCAGAGAATATAAATACCGGTCAGAAACTGGGGCTGGATGGCCGGATAGTACCCATAGGCCTGTTGAGGAAGTTAGAGTCCGTCATTGAAGGTGGAATTAATGCCATAGATTTTGAATGTGATGTAATCACGGAAATATGGACCGACCGGCCGGCCATGCCGGCTGACATGGCCTGGGATCTTCCCGATGAATATGCCGGGAAAAGCAGGAGCGTAAAAATGGCTGAGGTGAGAACGGAGATGAAGAAGTCGGGTATTACTCACCATCTGCTGACCTCTCCGGATGATATTATGTGGTTGCTTAATATTCGTGGAAATGATGTTAAGTATACTCCTTTACTTATGTCTTTTGCCCTGGTGACAGAGAACCAGGTATTACTTTTTACCGAGGAGAGCAAGGTGCCTTTTAAACTGGCTTCTGAATTCGATAAGCTAGAAATTGTCATATTACCCTACGAGGAAACTGCCGGTATGCTTACGACAATAACCAGGGGCTCTGTTGTTTTGATCAATCCTTCTACTGTCTCATCCTCCCTGTTTAAAGCGATTCCAGCGCATGCAGAGATTAAGGAAGATATAAGTATCCCTTCAAGGATGAAGTCGGTAAAGAACAAGACAGAGATAGCGAATATTGAAAAGGCAATGATATCAGATGGTGTGGCCCTTACAAGGTTTTTTCACTGGATTGAAACTAACCTTGATTCTGTTCCCATGTCAGAGCTGTCTCTTACTGAGAAGCTTAATAATATCAGGCTGCAGCAGGAAAATTGTATAGGCCCCAGTTTCAATCCTATTATAGCCTATAACGGGCATGCTGCTCTTCCTCATTATTCAGCCACATCCGATACGGATTCCGTTATAGGTACAGAAGGTATATTGCTTGTTGATTCGGGAGGGCAGTATCTTGGAGGAACGACAGATATTACAAGAACAATTTCACTCGGAACTGCAACCGAGCAGCAGAAAAAAGACTTTACTCTTGTTCTGAAAGGTACTATTGGGCTTGCTTTAATGAAATTCCCGTATGGTACACGTGGTGTTCAGATAGATATGATAGCACGGAAAGCACTTTGGGAGAATGGCATAAATTATGGACATGGCACAGGACATGGTGTTGGTTTTTGCCTCAGTGTCCATGAAGGTCCGATGGGAATTTCGCCGGGTGTAACCGCGATTTCAAAGACTGTTCTTGAACCGGGAATATTGATTTCTGATGAGCCGGGTATTTACAGGGAAGGAGAATATGGTATAAGGACAGAGAACCTGTTGATATGTTATGAAGATGAGGTAACTGATTTTGGAAGGTTTCTGAGGTTTCATACAACATCGCTCTGTTATATAGACAGATCGTTGGCAGATGTGAAACTTCTTACTCAGGAAGAAATAGAATGGCTCAACAAATACCACGATGAGGTGTTCGATAAACTTTCCCCTTTCCTGTCTGACGAGGAAAGGGTTTGGCTGCGTGATAAAACAGCTGCCCTCTGAGGACAGTTCATCTTAATACTACCTGGCAGGTCTCATAACATCTTGCATGAGAGTGACATCCATAACAGGAAACTCTGTTATCCTCAGTTTTGCACATCCGTATGGAACAAGCTTTATAATTTCCGGATCTCCTTCAGGTGCAACAGGGCTTGTTGGTGGAATATCTGCAGAATTATCTTTCATGGTCCATTCAGGTATCCTGATACCCCGGGTGGTTATAACTACCGGAGCATCTTCAACTACCCTGATGTATTTTCCGGAATCGGCAGACCATACCATGTCACCTTTATCGGCGAAAGGGTATTTACCTACCGGATTCTCAGCCATCCTGATGTCCCTCATTATATTGTTCCTGTCAATAATCAGACCATAATTCCAGGGACTCAGAGGGGTAATCTGCCAGTCGACACTTCCCTTGTAGCTAAAATTGTCGTAATTAATTTTTACACTTTTATAGTCTTTATCAATCCGTAATGAGAAGTAAAGCGGACCCCTGAGAACAGATAATGCTTTGTTATATCTTTGTTCCACCCTTACTTTCATAGGTATCTCAAC
>JBJKPQ010000016.1:0-16745 GCA_046706305.1 Bacteroidales bacterium | reverse complement strand
TATTTCAGGTAGACATCTCTGAAATGTTTCGCAGGTAATATACCAGATCATAAAGGGAAGCAAAAGCTATTGATTTCTCATCAGTATGGAAGTACCAGTTCCTGTCGGTTTCATTCGGGATTCTTATTGAGGGGCAACCTGAACAACCGGTTATTGCATATCCTGCACGCTTAACTGCTTTTACTGTCCAGTATTTAATATTACCTTCTCCTTCAATAAAGATACTACCCTTGTTTTTCCTTTTAATGGAAAAAGTTCCGTCTGAAGGATTAAAATGCACATCCCTTGATTCAAAAAGTTCATTCATTGAACCGTCCAGCATCAGATCTTCAGGAGCGCCTTCTTTTAATTTACCACCTGTTATAAGCCATATCTTGTCAGACTGAGTTAACGCCATTTGAAGATCATGTGTAGAATAGATAATTGTTCTTCCCTTTTCTGATGACAACCTGTGAAGAATATTAAGAATCTCATAGCGGCTTCCTGCATCGAGGAAAGCGGAAGGTTCATCAAGGATCATTAGTTCAGCATCCTGTGCCAGCACCCTGGCTATCATTATCTTTTGTCTCTCTCCATCTGACATTTCCGATAGATATTTGTCTTTTGCGCCAAGCATAGATGTCTGTGCCAGCGATTCCATGATTATTCTGTTATCAGTATCACTTATTCTCCCAATCCAGTTTGTATAAGGAAACCTGCCCAGAGCAACAAGGTCCCATGCTGTCATATTTGCAATTTTAACGGGTTCTGTTGAAACATATCCTACCTTTCGGGCAAGCTCTTTACGAGAATAACAGTTAAGCAGCCGATCTCTGAAGCTGATCTTCCCGCCAAGTTGAGGTTGTAATCCGGCAATTGTTCTCAAGAGAGTACTTTTACCGGCACCATTGCGACCAATAAGGGCAATTATCTCACCTTTTTTTGCTACTGCGCTTACCGGGAATAAAAGAGAGTTTCTCTTTCTAACGGCAGTGTAGCCTATTTCAAGGAGATTAATATTAAGTATACTATCCTTTAGAAATTTCATCAGAATAAATCAGAATATTTTCGTTTCTTCATTATCACCCATATCACCACAGGTATCCCTATAAGTGATGTAACAGCATTTACTGGAAGAGTACTATCTGATCCCGGCAATTGAGAGACAAGATCGCTCAAAAGCAAAACCGCTCCTCCGGCGAGAGCTGTTCCCGGAATAAGAATACGGTGGTCTGATCTCCTGAACATCATTCGTGCGATATGAGGTACAGCTATTCCAACAAAACCAACCGGACCGCAGAATGCAGTAACGCTACCTGCCAGGATACTTGTGGTTGTAAATATTATAATCCTTGCAAGCCGAACATTTAGTCCTATACTACCGGCATAACTCTCTCCAATCAGCATGGCATTAAGTATTTTTGTCGACAATATACTGACTGCCAATCCGGCCAAAACGGAAAACATTAATACATTCAACTGTCCCCCGGTCAGGTTTCCCAGGCTGCCCATTGTCCAGATCACATAAGCCTTAAGCATTGATTCGTTGCTGAAATACTGCATAATCGTAACTACTGCGGATATTCCGCTTGATAGCATAATTCCAATAATAAGGATTGTCATTACATCTCTTAACCTTGCAGACAGGAACATTACAAGTAAAATAACGACACCGGCCCCTAGCCATGCTGCAACAGCAAGTATCCAGTTTCCCAATGAACTGATTGTATGAAGTGAAATCCCCGAAGCAAATCCGAGTATCACAAAAGCAACTCCCAGGCTTGCTCCCGAGCTTATACCCAGTACGTATGGCCCGGCCATTGGGTTTCTGAATACAGTCTGCATCTGTAATCCACTTATTGCCAGCGCAATACCAACCAACAATGCAGTTAGTGCTTTTGGAATGCGAAATTTTATTATAATAGTTTCCAATGTGCCACCAGAGCCGGTAAAAACTGCTTTTAAGACATCATAAAAACTTATCCTTACAGAACCCAAAAAAATATCTGCCAGGAACAACATAACAAGGATAATAATCAAAAGAAGAAATATCCACTTTGTCCGGCCGGTATGTTTTCTATTTACAGTTTTTAGGGTAATATCCTTCAAAATAAATATATGTTAACAAGGTGTAATTATTTTACCTGCCTGTAATATACCAGACTATAGCCAGGGAAAAGATCCTTATGCAGTATGGCCGCAATGTCTTTTAACACCACATGAGGGTGAATAATTCCATCCTCCCAGTAATCATTACCTCCCTCCTGTGTCATTTTCCTGTCGTTATTATATATATTGTCATCTCTGTAGCATTTAAGATCTCCGAACCTTTTGTCAACCAGCGAAATTTCATTCAATGAAGCAGCTGTTCCGGTATTAAGCCAGTAGTCAGCCGACACAGCTTTAACAAATACGTTTTCAATACCCATCGGTACAGCAGAAGATGATTTATATCCGGACCAAAGGTAACTTCCTCCGGCATCCTGTATCATTTTACTCATATATGAGTTTCCCGGAGAAATATACCAGGCATCCTTGAACGGGAGTCCAAGCAAAACTGAAGGTCTCCTGAAGTTTTTACCTGCAATATAGGATTTAAGATCGTTGTATGCTTTGGTTTCTGAATTGAAGATGCTATCTGACATCTTTTCCCTGCAATATAATGCCCCGAATACTTTGATCCATTCTGCCCTTGCCAGAGGATCATTCTCAAGATACTCACCATCAAATACAATCTTAATACCAAGTTCCCTGAGTCGTCCAACGTAACCTGCTGATTCACTGCCCACACCGTACATCACCACAAGGTCGGGATTTAGTTCAAGTATCATTTCCTTATTGATATTAGTGTCATATCCTACATCCTTAATTGAATCTTTGTCTATCCTCCTTCTTATAGCGGGAGAATAAATATAATCCTTACCCGATATACCAACGATGGTATTCTGCTCACCCAAAGCAGAGACCATAGCCAGATGAGTGGCTGACATACAAATTATCCTTCTTACGGGGACAAATATTACATCTGAGGAATCGTGTCCTGAAGGTATTCTCATACCCCTTTTAACAAGGTAATAATTGAACCGTACATTATCTGCACCCTGCCATGGATTAATTATTGAAATTACTGTGCATGAATCAGTGCGGTTTATTGAAAACAAACGGGCAGATACTGGTTTTGCTTCATTAAAACCGGCTCGCATGTTACCTGCATTATTATCCCGGCATCCCTGAAACAGTATGGCAAGAGAACCAATAAACCCATATATCAGTGTCTTCTTTACCGACATTATAAAGCAAGCATTAATAGGTTAACCTGAAACACATTGAACCAGGAATCAACCCGGTTTCGAATTTACCAGCTAATGTCCCGTCATTCTTATAATAGTACAAATGTCCATTTTGAACATAATCACCCGGATCGGTCACAAAAATATCGCTGTTAACCGGGTTGACCGCAAGTTTATAAAACTGGGAGCCCGGTTCTGCTATAAGTATAGAACCCGGAATATTATCTGCACCAATATCAATTTGCCTTACCCAATTTTCAAGATAATACATTGTCTGACCTAATGCATCAATTTGAAGACAGGTTGGAGTAGCTTCCCTGGTTGGAAACTGAAGTTTTTTCTCAACAGTGTTTGTAATCGTATTGATCATATCAAGTTCCGCATAGTTTTCTCTTTGCCAGCCACCATTGCAAAGTACCCATACATCCCAGTAACGATCCAGCACCATACTCTCAGGTTCTCGTCCGACACTCACGGAATCAACAACTTTATCGACAAGAGCATCAATAACCATTATTTCATTACCGCCTACCCAGTTTGCAACATAGACCATATTATTGCAAACAAGGATTGCTTCGGATGTTCTTCGTATATTAATATAGCCTGAGACTGAGTTTGTTAATAAATTTAAAATAGCAACTGAGTCTGAATACAAACTTGTTACATATGCTTTATTATTACTTACAACTGCCATATTGCGTGGAGAAATAAGCCCGTTTATTGTTGAACGATGTTCCAGTGTAGTCAGATCCACCACTTCAATCTTTCCAGAATTATTCACAACAATATATCCTTTATCTCCATTTATTATCATCGAATTGGGAACATCGCCCAAAGGCCTGGAGTTTATTTTATAATATAGGTCGTTGGTAATTTTCATTGAATCATAGGAAAAGAATGAAAGGGAACCATTTCCTGAGTTAAAATTGCCTTCATTAAGTAACAATACTCCGCCACCGAGTTTGACCTCTGATGGAGGTAATTCAGGCTCCTTTGAACATGAAAGTAAAACAAGAGCCGGCAAGAGGATAAGGATTATTTTTTTCATATGCGGTTATTTGAAATTAATGTAGTTAATAAGTAGTATTCAGTTGTATACGATGATAGTGTATTTACGTTAGTCATTTTAGTCAGTCTTCAAAGTTTTTTTTACTGTCTGCAGTAATATTTTAAACGTATAAAACCTACCTGGCAGAGGATAATATGCAATTGTCTGATAAGAAACATTAAAAATATTGTCAACGCCCAGCTCTGTTATAATCGATATATTTTTCTTTTTGTATTTATATCCTGCATTAATATTACTTATAAAATAGCCAGGCAGAAATTTTGAATTATCATAAGTTATATAGCTTCTTCCTGTATAATTGGAAGTCAATGAGGAAAAAAGACTGCCATAGGAAAGCCTTAATACCGCATTAGCCTTGTGAATGGGAATATACATAAGCTGTTTACCTCTTGTTTCCATAGCTCCTGACATTTTTATCTTGTTTTCAGCTCTGGTATATGTATAACCGGATATAAACCGGGCTATAAGTTTATTCAGCCTGTATCTAAGTGAAAATGAAGTTTCCAGCCCATAAGTATTTACATTTCCTATGTTACCTGCAGTCCAGTAGCTGTATTCTCCGGGCATCCACTGTATCATGTCTCGTATGTAATTGCGGTATCCCGTAAGTTCGAAGTTCATATCAGCCAATGGAGAAATATTTTCAAACATGGAATATGATAGCTCGTATGCATATGAATATTCATTTTTCAAATCCGGGTTGCCTCCGGGGAGCCAGTAAAGGTCATTCAATCCCGGTAACTTTGAGTTTTTTGATATGCTTGTCCTGAAAAAGTAATCATGCTTTGCCGACAACCGGATTTCGAGTGATGTTGAGAAATCGGGGATAAGAAACCTTTTACCATCCAGTATCTCCCTGGCAAGTATTACGGACCTTAAATTCGGGGCAAGTCTGTAATTCATTAAGGCTGTAAATGAAGCCTTGTTCCTGTTTACAGCACTTCCATAATTATTGGTATGGATAACATCGGTATTATTTTCAATAATTAATCCTGCTTTTGCCGATTCAGATATATGTTGTGATATTGTAGCTTTAAGGGTAAAGGCGTCGGACAGGTTACGCGAATCGACAGAAGCTAGCTTGTTTGAGTAATTAAGCCTGTTCCTTATCCATGCTCCGGTAACATGATAATCGGATTTCTCCTTTGTATAATGATAATTAATAAGCGATCGGAAAGCTTCATCATTTTGTCGCTCATCAGAAGAGTTTTGTGCTGTCAGCATGGATGCCGGAAGATTGCGATCTGTCAGCTGGTACCAAATCCTGGCTGAAGCAACGCTGTGTTTACCTCTTAAATACAATTCCTGCATTATAGCTCTATGATTAACCTGGTTGTTTTTCCTTGTTTGCCATACGGGCTCAAAACCTGAATAGTTATCAAGGTACCTGAAATTATTTTCAGATTTTTGATAATATATTTTAGTGGAAGACTGAAATTTGCCGGATCCTTTTTTAACTTTCAGAAATCCTGAATAATGTCCAAAGCTTCCCATGCCTGTAGTAAAAGAAATATTAGTTGCATCTTCCCAATCAGGAACGGTTACCAGGTTCACGATTCCACCAAGGCCTCCATCTCCCACAGGCACGGATCCACCGCCGTAATAAACCGTGATACCATCAGTCATTGCTGATGATATCGTTGACAAATCAGACTGGGCCAACATAGGATTTCCAATATTAATACCATTCCAGTCGACAATAGTATGACCTGCGCCTGTCCCCCTGAAAGAAGCAGTTGCAGTGCCTCCCATGCCATAACTTTTTACTGATATATTCAGGCTATTTTCAAGAACATCGGCCAGGTTAAGCTGGCTGTAATCCGCCAGAACAGAGGAATCAAGTCTTTCAGTCTTGTAACCTGGTAATTCAGAATCATACTTCGTTCTTTTTATTATTACCTCACCTATCCTAACAGTATCATTACCGGGAATTAACTGCGCATTAAGGTCGCAACTTATAAAGAGAACCCAAAAAAACACAAGGCCGTGCAATTTAATATGCATTAATCTTCTCACCTATTGGTATTTATAAAAACCCAGTTTCTGTTTATCTACTAAGCTACAAGGGGAAAAAGGTAAGAATCCGGTAATGACTCTTTGCTTTTCCTCCCGAAAGCGCTGAACTTCATTTGTTTATGGCAGGTCTTCTGACTTATCCCGTTCTGATGAAGCCTTCCCATGGCAATAATTCCACAGTGGCAGGTTTTTCATCAGACCCTCATCGTTGAACGACCGGGTATCACAGCAGCGGGGACTGTTGCGGATTCTGACCGCATTCCCTTTTAAAGGCAATGAAATATATCATTGCATCACCATAACATAACAAATATATGACAAATTGAAATGATGGAGACTGCTTTTGCAGCACAAATATTAACAGTTATTAACAACTGTCTTTTACGAAATTTTAATTTATGTTTTTAAGGATATCCTGGCCAATACCGATTTTATATCCTTCAGATCTATAAAGGATACTGCCATTTTTATCACATACTATAACTACAGGCAAATCGGGGCCGGATGCACCAGAAGATGTCACATCATTACGGAAAGCTTCCAAATTTTTATCCTGTCCAAAATAAGATCGCTCAGGAAAACCTTTGTACCTGGCAGGATTGAATACTGTTTTTGTTTCAGTAGGATTGATGAAAAAAATAAAATTACCACCCCAGGCATCGAACTCTTCCTTTAGTTGCATCAGATCGTTGAAGATATGTTTAGTTGGCTCCCTGTCCGGATCAATCCACATAACTACTGTTCCGACATCACTAATTTCCAATGGATTATCAAGGAGCCCCGACAGTTTTTTAATATCAGCCCTGCCGGAAGGATGCCTTTCTTTTTTTTCTTTTCTCAGTTTAATATCCAGAGTTTTATGCTCATTCTCCTTTAGATTAAAAAAGGACAGTTCAGAAAGCACATCTCCATTGGGAAGTCTGTTCCCTGTAACCAGCATATAATTGCCGGGTAGCAGATTAAGCTCATCCCTGAAGCTTGTTATTTTACGATTATAATCATATTCCAGCGTTTTATAGCAGCCATTTTCAAAGCGGGCGAGTGTAAAATGAATATAATATTCAGGGACAGGATTGTTTTCCTCTGATACCAGCTTAATGTACCCTTTATTTTCATCAGGCCTGTTTTGACCTGTGAACCAGACATCATACCATTTTCCTCCTTTATAGTACTGAGGAGTTTTTGTACCCGGCTCGAGTCTTGCCGGCAGTCCTGCACTTCTGCATATTGCTACAAAACAGACAGCTCTTGATTTAGTATCTGAGATCCCGAGTTTAATAACTCCTTCCGGAGTTATTGGTGTATCATAATAGTTGGCAGAATCGTCAATTTTTATGTTAGAGTTAAGATAATCTACAATCAGGTCAGGACTTGAATAGCCATTCTCGATAAGATTTCGTGGCAGTTCTTTAAGAAAATAATTCCTCCACGGTACCAGAATTTCAAATGCTACCCTTGGATTAAGCACATAATTTACAAATATCTTTTCACCCTCTGTACCTTTTAGATCAGGCCGGTGTATAATGTTGACAAGGTGATCCGTAAGAGTTTGTGCCTTTGTATCTCTCAGGTCTTTATCAGGTAATACCTCAAGCATGGTCAGGGCAAGATCCCTGAGTGAGTCAGGCGATTCTGAAAGGAAAGACCTTATTTCACTGTAATTTCCCATGCTTCTTTCAATGACCTTTTTAACTCTTTCTGCATCGAGACCGGTATTTTGAGCAAGTTTTTCTGCATCTCCACCTGTCATCCAGCTATTGATATAATCCTGTCTAATCCTATTTTCATTCTTTATCCGTTCTGCATTTGCAGCCAGAAGGTCAGCTGACGGGCCATCCAATGGTTTTAATACAGGTGGAACATGGATATCAAGATCTGTTGTATAAACCTCTGACGGATTCCTGTCCAGCACGAGAGTCAGTGTATCGGTATCAATGACGGATATCTTTTTGTAATTAAAATCATTGTCTTTATGTGCCCATATAAGAAGATCTCCAAGACCTGTTTCAAAACTGCTTAGTCCGTTTGGTCCTGATGGCACATCTGCGAGAGGAAAAAACTCCGAATAATTGTATAGCCTGTATTGAACATCTGCATCACTAACAGGATTCATATTTTTATCCAGGACCTTAACATAGATTGTTTTTGTTACAGCATATTTGGAAAGGTTATTGACCTCGGAATATTCTTTTCTGCTGAAAATAATATTTTCATCACCAAGAGGAGCACCAAAAGATTTAGTATGTACAAGCATTGCACGTCTTGCCGGCTCTGTAAACCAGCCCAGGTCAAATACCGGTTCAGGTTCACAGGCACCTGTATAATACCATTTTCCATTGTTCCATATCTCTACCCATGCATGGTTATCATCGCAGTGTGCCCAACGTGGTGTATAGACCTGCCTGGCCGGAATACCTGCAGTGCGAAGTGCTGCAACGGTGAAAGTAGATTCTTCCCCACATCTACCCCTGGCTGATAAAATAGTAGACATTGGAGCAGATGTTCTTTCGTCAGCTGCCTGGTAGGCCACTTTTTCATGACACCAATGATTTATTTCCAGTGCTGCATCATGAAGGTTGAGACCTTTTATCCGGCTCATTATCTCATCATAATAAGCAATTCTGAAAGAATCGAGGTTTTCATTGTTTACCCTTGCCGGAAGCACATAATGAAGATAGATATCAATTGGTATTTTTTCACCCCAGGGTGTATCGTGCCTTGCTTTAAGTGAAGTATTTACATTAGCAAGAAAATACTCACCATTATAATCGGCCAGGTCATTCAGAGGCATAAAAGCATATAGAAACTTAAGGGCCTCAGACTGTTCATCAGAGAGATCTTTTTTAAAGATGCCAAAAAGATCGTTATACCTTTTGGAGCACATAGACTCGCGTTCCTCAAAGGATCTTTCAACAACATTCATGTATTCCTTGTTTCTGATCAGATGTTTACCGGAGCATCCTGATGCCAGTGTCACTATCAGCACCGCCATAGAGAACAGTGAAAATCTCATTTCAGTTAAATTCTAAATTGTCCCACAGGAGCTTCTCACAACAAGCTCCGGGGAAATATTGACCTGTCTTTTATATTTTCCTTTTCCTGAATTTTTAACTTCTGACCAGATCATGTTAGCCACTTTGATAGATAATCCGGAAAGCGGTTTTCTCAGACAGGTAACAGGAGAGAACATAAGATCAAAACCCGTGCCTTCTTCCATCGACAGCAGGGCTATATCCTGCGGAACCCTAAGGTTCTTATTCCTTAACATAGCCATCAAAGGATAAACCAGCCCTGCATTCATAACAATCATTGCATCTGCCCTGTAGGGTGGTCTGAGAAACTTTTCAAGCTGAGATGAGTCAATCTCATCATCTCCGGTAGGTCTGTCTACCTCTAGTACAACAGGTTTATTTATACCCACAGCCTGATCAACAGCAAAGAGAACATCATTTATTGCAGTGGCACTTTCTTCACTTGTCTTACGGTCGGCTATAATTAGTATATTCCTGTATCCCAGCCCCATAATGTGATTAACAATTAACTTTGCTCCTGCAGCCGTATCGGTGCGTATTGTATTCAGATGTTGCGATTTCACAGATTTTTCGAGGAGAACAAACGGATAATCAGCTGTCTTAAGGGATCTAATTGTACTATCATCGGCAGCATCTCCAAGAAGGATAAGTCCGCTGTAGAATTTTTTAAAAGCACTGACAAGCCTGTCATATCTCTTATCGTCAGGATCTTTAGTTACAATTGAAAATCCTACTCCCAGGCTTGAAAAAGCCTTTTGTAAAAACGGCGTTATCTGAACAACAAAAGGATCATTCATTGAAGGGACTATCATACCTAAAACTCCGGGTCTTTCTTCCACAGACGGATGGTCGTGCTTTTCCGGAGTTTTATCAAAATAACCCATTGCCCTTGCAAGTGCAAGCACCTTTTCCTGGGTATCTTTGCGTATACCCTGCTGGTCAGCCTTATTATTTAATACTAATGATACTAATGTACCTGATACACCAAGCCTTGCGGCTAAATCTTTGTTTTTAAATTTTTTACCCATTCCCACTAAATATTGGATGAACTAAATTTAGTGTTTTTTTTCTTCAGGTATAAATATTTTAGATTTTTTAATATTTTTTAACTATTAAAACAAAGGCCTGATAAAAGATTTTTTAATTAATCCTTCATCAAGCCCCGGTAATAAAATAATATTTGAAATCTAAATTACTTTTTCTTTGGAGGGTTATAACCTCTTTGTTTTGCAGCATCCTCAAGCCGTTGCTGCCATTTAGATTTTTTCATTGGTTTCTTTTTGTTTTCCTCCAGCGTGGCCAGGACAGCGTCCGCATTAATAAGTCTCTTGGCTATAAGGTTCTGCCCGAATGTTATCATGTTGGCAAGGAAGTAATAATATGTAAGACCGGCTGAGAAATTATTAAGAATAAACATAAACATAACAGGCATTACGTACATCATAGCCTTCATGCCCGGTTGGTCTGATCCAGCTGATGTCCCTGTCATTTTCATAGTAAGCAGTGTAGACACTGTCATCAGAAGAGTAAAAAGACTGACATGATTACCATATATAGGAATAGTGAATGGCAGGGTCATTATTGAATCATATGTTGAAAGATCTGTTGCCCACAGAAAATGCTCCTGTCTCAGCTCTATTGATACCGGGAAGAACCTGAACATTGCAAAAAGGATAGGCATTTGCAACAACATGGGAAGACATCCCCCCATAGGATTAACCCCTGCCCGCTTATACAAATCCATTGTAGCCTGCTGTTTTTTCATCGCATCTTCCTTCTTGGGAAATTTCTTGCCCAGCTCATCAACAAGAGGTTTAAGAACCTGCATTTTAGCCTGCGATTGCATTGATTTGTACGTAAGCGGGAAAAGAACCACCTTTATAATTATTGTCAGTATCAGGATAATAAGTCCATAGTTACTGATATAATTATCAAGCCAGTTGAAAATAGGTATAATAACAAAACGGCTTATCCATCCAATTATATTCTTTCCAAGGAAGATTATCTTTTCAAGCTGAAGATCTTTACCTTCCCTTCTTAAAGTTGTAATCGAATTGGGACCGTAATACATTTTAAGACCGATTGTCGATGACTGGCCTGAACTGTATGGAATACTGACCTCAGAAGTGTAATACCTTATATATTTATCTGTAGCAGGTGTTTTATTCGACTGTACTGTGGCATTAAGAAAATACTCATCAGCAATAAGTATGGATGAGAAGAACTGGTCCTGAAAAGATATCCAGCGTATTTTTGTAGGAATGTCTTTTTGTTCTGTCTCCTTTGATTGCCGGAGTCTTAATCCATCCACATCATCCTGGTAAAATTTATACTTGATTGTAGAATAGTTCTCTTCGTTCTGCCTGCCCTTTTCCTGTTGAGGGATATACATTTTCCAGTCAAAAGTCATACTGCTTTGATTAGAAGCGATTATCCCGTCAAGTGATTTGAATGTCACATCGAAGTTAACCATATATTCATCAGGGAGGAGGGTATATTTATATTCTATGTACTTCCCTTCTCCTGCCATCAACCTCAGAACCACACTCTTCGGCTGGGTGTTGACGATATAAAATTTCTGGCTGTCAACAGGTTCAAAATACAGGTTATTCGTTTGTATTGCCTTATTATCCGCAGTATAAAAGTTAAAACCAAACACTGTTGAATCGCCTGAGAATAATATCAGGGGTTTGCCATCAAATGTTTTATAATCTTTCAGTCTTGCAGAATACACACGTCCCCCCTTAAGTGCAATTTTGAGGGACACTCTATTATTCTCAAGGGTAATAAACTCATTTTTACCTGCTAAGTCACGTGCAAAGACTCCATATTTCCCGGCATCAGGCACGGATTTTTGATCATTGGCTTTTTCCTGATCAGATGGAGCTTCCGTTTTGACATTTTCAGATGCAACACTATCGGCCTGCTGCTTGTTTTCGTCAGGATTTATTCCCAGTTTTTCGTTTATTTCTCTTAGTTTGGCTAATACTTCCGGTTCATTCGGTTTTAGTTTCAGGGCATCCATATATTCAGTTCTGGCATTTTCCAGATCCCCACCGGCATAATCTGCCTCTGCCAACTCCACAGCTTCCTTAAAGCGTTTGTCCAGCCTGCTGTTATTATAGATACTGAATCCGATGAATATGACAAAGATCAGAACCAGCCCCGTTATAGTATTTTTATCCATTCTGTTTTTTGATTATTATTCTGTCTGTTGTTATTATGTTTTTTATATTATAATAATTGTCTTTATTCATGAGCAAAATTTAATGCAGTATTTTCTGAATGATAAAACTTCGCTTCGGAAGTTCCGGGTAAAGAGATAAATAAAAAAAGTTAAATCATTCATTACGTGCATTCATTCTATTTATGTGATACATGCTTTGATAAAACTCACAAAGAGAGGATGAGGGTTCAATACCGTTGAACTGTACTCAGGATGAAACTGAACACCTATAAACCACCTGAGATCAGGTATTTCCATTATCTCTACAAGGTTTGATTCAGGGTTAATACCAACAGGTATCATCCCTGCTTCTTTAAATTCCTCAAAATATTTATCATTAAATTCATACCTGTGCCTGTGGCGCTCTATCACTTCAGTTTTCCCATAAGCCCGGAATGCTTTTGAGTCTTTACTTATAATACACTTATATCCTCCCAGCCTCATCGTCCCGCCCTTATCAATAATACTTTTTTGTTCCTCCATAAGGTCAATAACAGGGAATTTTGTTTTATGATTTATTTCAGTTGAATGAGCACCTTCCATATTAAGCACATTTCGGGCGAATTCTACAACGGCACATTGCATACCAAGGCAAATGCCCAGGAATGGAATATCATTTTCCCGGGCATACCTGGATGTATAGATCTTACCTTCTATTCCCCTGGAGCCAAAACCGGGAGCAACTAAAATTCCATCGAGCCCTGATAGTTTTTCATTCACATTTTCCTCTGTAATCTCTTCTGAATGAATATATTCCACATTAACCGAACACTCATTCATTGCTCCTGAGTGAATAAAAGACTCAGCAATTGATTTATACGCGTCAGGCAGTTCCACATACTTTCCAACAAGGCCAACGGTTACGGAATGTTTTGGGTTTTTTAATTTTTTAAGAAACTCATTCCACTCATTAAGTGCAGGCTCTGTATCAGATGAAAGAGCGAGTTTTCTCATTACTGTTTTGTCGAGGCCCTGTTCAAGCATTTTTACAGGCACTTCATAAATTGTAGACACATCAACTGATTCAATTACTGCATTTTCCTCCACGTTACAAAACAGAGCCACCTTTCTTCTTATGTCTTCATTCAGATGCCTTTCAGCTCTAAGAACAAGAACATCAGGCTGAATACCTGTTTCCAGAAGTTCTTTTACAGAATGTTGTGTCGGTTTTGTTTTCGATTCTCCCGTACTGGAAAGAAAGGGCACCAGTGTAAGGTGTATCACGAGACAGTTTTGAGCACCCAGTTCCCATTTCAACTGACGGACTGATTCTATGTATGGTAATGATTCAATATCTCCAACAGTCCCTCCTATTTCTGTAATAACAATATCAAACTTATTACCTGAGCTAACAAGCTTGATACGTCTTTTTATTTCATCAGTAATATGGGGGATCACCTGAACTGTTTTTCCGAGATAGTCCCCTTTCCTCTCTTTATTTATAACTGTCTGGTATATTCTGCCTGTTGTGACATTATTTGCCTGGCTTGTAGGCACATTCAAAAACCTTTCATAATGGCCAAGGTCAAGGTCAGTTTCGGCACCATCAAGAGTCACATAACATTCACCATGTTCGTAAGGATTCAGTGTGCCGGGGTCGACATTAATATAAGGGTCCAATTTTTGAATTGTCACAGAGTATCCCCTCGCCTGCAACAGTTTAGCAAGAGATGCTGAAATAATACCTTTTCCCAATGAGGACGTTACTCCCCCTGTAACAAAAACGAATTTAACGTCTGCCAAAGCAAGAAAATTTAAAAGTTGAATTATCTGAATACATATTAGCTACTCATCAAGCCCGGACTGGTCTATCATCTTGACTTTTTCCTCAAGAGTTTTTATGAGTTTCTTTGCATTTTCAATCTTCTCCTCAACCTCTTTTATCATTGTCTCCGCGTTAGAAGATTTGGCAAAAAAACCTATATTGTTTTCCCACAATACAATATCATTCTCAAGCTGTTTAATCTTTGTAAAGAATTTTTCTCTCTCATTACGGACTTTCCTTGATGCTTTTGGATTTGTCTTAAGATTATCGAGCTTGGTTCTGTATTTGAGAATGCTTTTATCCTCGTCACCTATCTTAAGTTTATCAAACTCCTTATTCAAAGCATTCCGGTACCTGTTGTTTATTTCATCCTTCATATTAAACGGAACAAAACCTATATCCGTCCATCTTTTCTGTATCTCCTTGAGTTTTTCAAAAGCAGCCTGAACATCTGTACCAGGTTCAAATCCTTCAAGTTCTTCTATGATGGCAACCTTAGCCTTAAGGTTATCTTCATATGAATTGTCCAGCTGGGCAAAGAAACCCGCTTTTCTGTTAAAAAATGTATCACAGGCTTTACGGAATCGCTTCCAGCATTTTTCAGATTGTTTACGCGGAACAGGTCCAATCTCTTTCCATTCTTTCTGAAGTTTTATAAGAGCATCAGATGTAGCCTTCCAGTCTGTACTTTCCTGTAATGCTTCCGCCTGTACGCACAACTCTGTTTTCAGCTGAAGATTATTAAGCTGTATTTCTTTATTGTCTGCATAAAATCCTCTTTTTTTCTCAAAAAAGGCATCGCAGGCTTCCCTGAATCGCTGGTAAACCTTATTGTTTTGTTTTTTTGGAGCAAACCCTATTGTTCTCCAAATTTTCTGGAGTTTGATAACTTTTTCAGCATTCTCGTCAAACTCCTTAAAATTGCTAAGCTCCTGTGCATTTATGCCTTCCACTTCCTCACACAGTGCAATCTTGGCATCAAGATTCTTTTTCTGCTCATCCTTCTGTTTCTCAAAATACTCGTGATGTCGCTTATTTATCTTTGAAGTGGCTTCTTTAAAGCGTTCCCATATCTCATTTTTTGATTCAGCAGGAACGGGGCCTATCTCACGCCATTGGTTATGATAATCCTGCAGAGACCTGAATGCATTTACAGGGTTGGGTTCCAGAAGCAGTTCTTCTGCCTTCTCACAAAGACTGACTTTAAGTTCCAGGTTCTTTTTAAGGTCCAGGTCACGAAGTTCTTTGTTGATTTTAATATAGTCGTAAAAAATCTCAACGCTGTGATGATAATTTTCCCAAAGATCCTTAAGAGACGACTGTGGTACAACCCCTATTGAATGCCATTCATTCTGAAGTGCCCTGAAATCGTGAAATGTTTTATTAATTGATTCCTCCCTGTTGACAAGATCCTTTATCTTATCAATGATCTCATATTTCTTTTTAAGATTGTCATATTTCTCAGCCTCCTGAACCTTGGAAAAATCCGTTTTTTTCTCCCTGTACTTGTCAAGCAGGTCCTTTACTTTTGCTTCATCCGGATCAACCCAGGCCCTGTATTCTTCAATTTTTCCGCCTTCCTGAAGGAATTTAGCCCGTCTCTCATCAGCTTCCAGTTTCAATTTCCTGTAGAATAAAGCTTTAAGCCTGTCAACATCGTTTTTTATTTCAGCAGGAGGCCTGTTATCAATTAAGAGACCAAGAGTCTCGACAAGTTCATGTTTGCTATATCCTGAATAGTCGACAGGAGGCAGTTCAATATCCTCAGTTTTCTCGCCTGAACCAGATTCCCTCTCATCCCCCTGATCATCGATCTCCTCATCATCATGATCTAAATCTTCATCACCGGATTCCTGTTCATCTGACTGATCATCTATATTATTGACAGGCTCTGAATCTTCCGTAATATCTTTATTATCTTCGGCTTCCTCTTGTTTTGCATTGCCAGAAGGTATAGATAATTCGGTGTCAATTTTATTGCCCTCGTCGTCCTCTTCCCCTGTTTGAGCTTCATTATCGTCCTGATTCTGCTTGTTTCCAGGTATACTTTCAACGGATGGTTCTGTCGCGTCTGACTTTTCATCCTGTTCTGCAGGACCGGCAGCTTCATCAACAGGTTTATTGTCCGAACCGGACTCCCCCTCAATTATTTCTTGTTTTACTACATCATTTTCAACGACTTCCTCATTACCTTCAGTACTTTCACCGGCGTCGTTTACATCATTGTTCTCACCTGCATTTTCAGCTTTGTTGGCATTCTCAGTTCCGGCAGCTTTTTTTTCAGCTCCGAATTGTTCATCATGAACAGAGTCATCCGGATTTTTAATGGTCATAATCAATCCTTTTATAATTCAGCTCTTTATCAGTA
>JBJKPQ010000015.1:0-27892 GCA_046706305.1 Bacteroidales bacterium | reverse complement strand
ATATATTCACCAGATTGCAAAATATTTATGCCAGCAGGAAATCCGAATTATTTGAATTATAATGAAAACCTGAAAGCACAAAAGTCCGTCTTTATAGCATTCCCTGATGCTCATTGGGAGATGCTGGATATTGCTGCCGATAATAACACTGTTTTTGTGAGATTATGGACAACAGGAACTGTTACCGGGACATTCAACGGCATTCCTCCTACAGGCAACAAGCTCGGCTTAAGTAATACTATAACGTTTAAACTTGAAAATGGCAAAATAATGGAACAAAGAGAAGATTATGACCAACTGACCTTCCTTCAGACCTTAGGTTTTGAGCTCAAGCCACCTTCAGGGATCAAAGATTAATCTACATACCCCGATACAAAGCTTCATAATCGTATAAACTGATATTACCACAACGCCGGTAACATAATTATGCTTCAGATATTCTGAACAAATGGCTGGTTATAGAATCTTTTCCCCGTGGCCCTGTAGAGGGCATTTGCAAGGGCTGGCATAACGGGCGGGAAAGGAGGTTCTCCCAGTCCTGTCGGATCAATCTCATTTTTCACAAAATGGACCTCAATCTCTTTGGGAGCTTCGCTATGCCTGATCAGACGATACATATCAAAGTTATTCTGGTCGGCCTGTCCCTCATTGAATGTAAGCTCACTGTACATTGAATGTCCGATTCCATCCACAATACCTCCTTCTGCAAGGTTAACAGCAGCATCCGGGTTAATGACTATACCACAATCGATTGCACCGTAAACCTTCCGGATCACCGGTTTATTATTTTCCATCACTACATCGAGTACATTGGCTGCATAGGAATTATGGCAAAAATATGCCGCCACACCTCTGTGAGTGCCGGCCGGCTCATTTCCCCATCCCGATTTTTCCTTAACCAGTTCCAGCACGCCTGCATAACGTGAAGCGTCGTAATCATTATTTGTGCCTACAGGATTTGTCCTGGCCCTGTTCAGAAGATCGAGGCGGAACTGGAGAGGGTCCTTCCCTGCAGCCTCTGCGACCTCATCGAGAAAAGACTGTTCAGCCGATGCAATAAAGTTGGACGAAGGAGCCCTGAAGGCTGCTGTCGTAATATTAGTATTTATCACCCAATCTTCTGCCAGGTAGTTATCCACGGCACCTGCCGGGAACCTGTTAGCTTCCAGCGGACTCTCAGACATACCACCGGCCCTAACATGAAATGCTATCAGGTTATTGTCAGCATCCAGTCCGGCCCTGTAATAGGCATGATACGCGGGCCTGTAATTGCCGAATGTCATATCATCCTCGCGTTTGTAAATTAGCTTCACCGGGGCTTTCATTCTCTTCGAAATAACTGCTGCTTCCACCATGAAATGTCCGTACAGACGTCTTCCGAAGCCGCCGCCGGCACGTGTCATCTGCACATCAACTTTTTCAAGAGGCATTTCCAGCCTGGCTGCGACTGACTTTTCCATAACCTCAGGAGACTGAACAGGACCTCTCATTTCGGCTTTGTCGTCAGTGACATCAGCAAAGAAGTTCATAGGCTCCATAGTGTTATGGGCCAGGAAAGGAGCTGAATATGTCCGTTCAATAACCTTTGCAGCCTTTTTGAAGGCAGCTTCCGGGTTACCGTCTTTCCTTCTTACGTTACCCGGTTTTGCATCCATGACTGCCATCATGGCCTTATATGAATCAGTGCTTTCCCGCCGTGACGGTACTTCAGGGGTATCCTGAATGGGTTCCCATTCAACCTGTAAGGCATCCTTTGCATTAATGACCTCCCATGTGGAATTGCCAACAACAGCAACAAGGTCATTGAAAGCATCCGTATCGGACCACTGCTTCCTGTAGCCTTCATTATAGGTCTGAAATGAGAAGATATCCTTTATGCCGGGCATGTTCCTTGCTGCAGAATCATCAAAAGACTTAAGCTTTAACCCGAATGCAGGAGGATGAACGATCATGGCAATCAGCATCCCCTCTTTCTTATGATCAAGCCCGAATAATGGTTTCCCTGTGACTATGTCCGGAGCGTCAACATTTTTTCTTGAAGTCCCGATAATTTTAAAGTCCCTGATATCTTTCAGCTTTACTTTTTCCGGTACTTTAATCTTTGCTGCAGCAGAAGCCATTTCACCATACCCCGCCTTCTTGCCACTTTTATTATGATACAGCACTCCCATGTTTGTTGTTATCTCATCAACCGGGACATTCCACTTCTGTGCTGCAGCTTCCATAAGCATACGACGTGCTGTAGCTCCTGCCAATCGAAGTCCGTTCCAGCCCTGGCGGATAG
Source organism: Bacteroidales bacterium (assembly GCA_046706305.1). Lineage (GTDB taxonomy): Bacteria > Bacteroidota > Bacteroidia > Bacteroidales > VadinHA17 > LD21. The sequence goes on along the minus strand of JBJKPQ010000015.1, from coordinate 25,608 downwards.
ATTGGCTTCCACCTGCCAGCTGCCTCTTAAAAAGATCTGTATTCAGACGTGCCTGCTCAACAATAACATTGTCCCAGTTTATATCGAGTTCCTCTGCCACTATCATCGGCATTGATGTCTTAACATTCTGGCCTATCTCGGGATTTGGCGACATGATAGTTGCAACTCCGTTTACACCAAGCTTCAGGAAGGCATTGATTCGAAACCACTCATCAGACATTTTTAGCACTTTTGAAGTACCTGAAGTGCAGGCTGCCAGCCAGTTAAAACCGAGCAACATACCTCCACCGGCGAGCACAGAGCTCCTGATAAAAGAGCGCCTGTTAATTGTTGTCTTAACGTATGCCATAATATTATTTCAGTTTTTATTATTATCACTTGTACTTTCACATACCATGGTAATTTCAGGAAGAAAGTATCATGACCGGGCCGCTGTTTTTATAGCCTTTTTTATCCTTGTGTAGGTACCGCATCGGCAGATATTACCATTCATGGCTTCATCAATTTCCTTATCGCCCGGATCCGGATTTTCCTTTAACAAAGCTGCCGCTGTCATTATCTGTCCCGACTGGCAATAACCACATTGTGGAACATCGTGTTCGAGCCAGGCTTTCTGAACCGGATGATCACCATTTTCAGAAAGGCCCTCTATTGTTGTAACTGACTGCTTACCAACTTCGGAAACATCAGTAATACAAGAGCGTACAGCCTTTCCGTCCAAATGAACAGTACATGCCCCACACTGCCCTATCCCGCATCCGTACTTGGTTCCCAGAAGTCCCAGGTGATCTCTTAGCACCCACAAAACAGGAGTCGACGGATCTACATCCACCTCTCTCATTTTCCCGTTAATGTTAAGATTAAATGTTGCCATAAAATTTATACAAAGTTTTTTTAGTGAGTGAAAATCAGGTAATCACGACCCGATTAAAATATAGTATATAAAGAATTTAAGGTTCTCCTTTCCGGTTGCTGCAAGTGTTTAACACAGATATATATGAAAAGGTTCATTTATAAAATGGCAGCAGGCACGGATTGCAATCCGTGCCTGCTCATTTTATAAATAAACATTAAGTGTCGGTTCCTGTTAAGGAAATTAAAATAGCTTAAAACCCGAATTTGATACCCTGGGCAAGCGGAAGATCCGATCCGTAGTTTATCGTGTTTGTCTGCCGTCTCATATATGCCTTCCAGGCATCCGAACCCGATTCACGTCCGCCACCTGTGTCTTTCTCTCCCCCGAAGGCCCCTCCTATTTCGGCACCGGAGGTTCCGATATTTACATTAGCTATGCCACAGTCAGATCCGGATTCCGAAAGGAACTTTTCCGACTCAATAAGATCATGGGTGAAAAGTGCCGATGAGAGACCCTGTGGTACATTATTATTATATTCTATTGCCTCTTCGATGGTACTGTACTTAATCAGGTACAGAATGGGAGCAAATGTCTCCTCCTGAACAATACTATAATGATTTTCCGCCTCAACAAGGGCAGGAACAACATAGCTCCCCCCGGAAAACTTCTCTCCTTTGAGTACTTCTCCACCGAAGATAACTTTTCCTCCTTCCTCTTCAGCTCTCTTAAGAGCCTTCGTAAACTTATCAGCAGCATTTTTATCAATAACGGGTCCGACAAGGGTATCCGCATCAAAAGGATTACCTATTTTTTCTGCAACGCTGCTATAGGCTGTCAGCATCTGTTTTTTTACCTGCTGGTATATCTTCTCATTTATTATCAGTCTTCTTGTCGAAGTGCATCTTTGTCCGCAGGTACCAACAGCTCCGAATACAACCGACTTGACAGCCATCTCCAGGTTTGAGTTTTCAGAGATAATTACAGCATTATTACCGCCAAGTTCCATTATCGTTTTTCCCAGTCGTCCCCCGACTATTGCACTTATCTTCCTGCCGGAAGCCACAGAACCTGTTACAGAGAACATCGGAATTCTTTTATCGCCCACAAAATTATCTCCAAGCACATCGGACTTTGCCACAATGAGGTTAAAAACGCCTTCAGGAACATTGCATTCCATTAGTACTGGTTTAATAATGTTCTGAACAGCGATAGCAGTAAGAGGGGTTTTGGAACTGGGCTTCCAAACTATCACATCGCCGGCTACAACTGCCAGCATGCTGTTCCATGCCCATACTGCAACAGGAAAATTAAAAGACGTTATCAATCCAACTATACCAAGAGGATGATACTGATCATACATCCTGTGCGATGGACGCTCCGAATGCATCGTATAGCCGTTCAGCAATCTTGCCTGCCCCACTGCAAAATCACATATATCTATCATCTCCTGGACCTCTCCCAGGCCTTCCTGGTATATCTTACCTGTTTCAAGAGTTACAAGGTATCCCAGATCCTCTTTCGACCGCCGCAGCGCCTCTCCTATCTTTCGAACTACTTCTCCCCGGACGGGAGCAGGAGTCTTCTTCCAGCTCACAAAGGCTTTCTGAGCATTCTTTACAAGTACTTCATACTCTTCAGGTGACCCGTTCTTTACCCTGGCAATAACTGAATTATCAACAGGTGTAACTGATTCAGTAATAACACCATTCGGATCAATCCACTCTGTACCGGAACAGACTCCGTAATTTAATTCCTTAATACCCAGTCTTTTTAAAACTTCTTCTTTTTTCATGGCCTCGTTTTTTTACAGTGTATTAATACTTCAGATCCGGTGATGACAGCTTCCCATTCCCGGATCCCTGGTTCCAATCTTTGTATTGGGTGATTTGCTACATAAAATAAACCTAAATATTTCATTTGAAAAATGTAATTTGTCATAATATATAAAGTGAATTTATAACTGAGTGTTTAGTGAAATGTAATTCACCGCACCCTATGACGATCGGACACAATAACGATCGAACAGAGTAACTATCGGACTCCCTGCATTCCATCATTCTGACCATCCGTTCCCGGGACAACTTGTCAATCGAACAAAGAGGCCAATTTATTTGTTTTTACACCACAGTTTTGTGTGATCCGGACGAAGATATTTCCTGAAAAAAGTAATACTGTCTGCATCCGGTAATAAAGAAATGGAGCATTCAATTTAAAAGACTAAAAACAAGCGTTATGAAAAGTTATTTTAAATATCTCAGCGCAATTATAATCCTGCTTTCAGTAACATCATCCGGAAAGGCCCAGATATTACAGGTAGGATCGAAAGTTCCGGAGTTCAAACTCCCCGACCAGGATGGAAAAATGTTCGATATCAGCAGTGTCCTGGGTAAGAAAAGGCTTGTAATATATTTTTATCCCAAGGATGAAACACCGGGTTGTACTAAGGAAGCGTGTACATTCCGTGACGATTACAGTGAGTTTGGCAGTGCCGATGCAATGGTTATAGGTATCAGCGGCCAGTCGGTTCAGAGCCACAAGGATTTTGCTGACAAATATAATCTACCATTCAAACTGTTAAGCGACAAGGACAACATGGTGCGGAAACTGTTTGGAGTAAAGGTTTCTCCTATACCGGGCAGGGTCACTTTCGTTGTTGACAAGACCGGGCATGTTGTTTATACATATGATTCGCTGACCCAGCCTGAGAAACACGTGGCTGAAGCTATCCGTGTACTTAAGACAATGAAATAAAAAACCCGGACCATCATACTTCGTGATCCGGGCAAAAGCTTTTGCTTTTTTATATTTGAAAACTGTTTACAGCTTTATCTCCTTACTGAGTCTTGTATCCCGTGAAGATGCTGCTGCATTGATGACGTATGTTCCCGGCTCCAGCTTCCAGGATGACGTTGTCTCATCCCAGTATGAAAGATCATCTGCCGGAATGCTCATTTCGAGTCCGGCTGATTCACCGCTGTTAACAAGCCCTGTCTTTGCAAAAGCTTTCAACTCATGAACAGGACGGTCTATTCCGGAATCAGGTTTTGAAACATAAATCTCCACTATTTCCTTTCCTGCCCTTTCCCCGGTATTCTTAACATTCACCTTTATATTTATGGTATCATTCGTCACATTCACATTCATATCGCTGTATTCGAAACTTGTATATGACAAACCATAACCAAAGGGATATGATACATCTATATTCTTAGTATCAAAATAACGGTATCCAACGTAAATGCCTTCCTCATATTTAGTGTAATCCACATTTTTAACCTGTTCGGCTTCAGGTTTTGATTTATTGCCAAACAGGAACGACTTTGCACTCATTGGCAGTCCCTGCATCGGGAAATTGGCACTGGATGCATGATCTGCAAGAGCAACAGGGAAGGTCATAGGTAGTTTCCCGCACGGATCAACCTTTCCGCTAAGTATATCGGCAACAGAATTACCTCCTTCTTCTCCTCCCTGCCAGGCCAGGAGTATAGCATCAGGTTCATCTTTCCACGATTCAGTTTCAATAACACCTCCGATATTCAATACAACAACAACTTTTTTACCGGCTGAATGATAAACCTCACAAACATTCTTTAACATTTCCTTCTCATCATCCGATAAAAGGAAATCATTCTTTTCAACCCTGTCTCGACCCTCACCACTGTTCCTTCCAATAGTAACTACAGCTATATCGGACGATGTGGCACATTGTCCGAGCTGTTCCTTACCAGGGTTCATTTCAGGAGGATTATAAGCTGTCAGCATTGCCCTTAATGTACCGGCCGGTTTTTTAAACTCTTTCTCATGGGCCTGTTTAAACGTATCATACATTTTTTTTGCCTCAGCATTAATTGTAAATCCGGCATTAGCCAGGCCTTCTGCCGGAGAAACAACATAGGCTTCATTTACATCGCCCGATCCTGTGCCGCCTGCAATAAGGTCGTAAGAGAAATCACCATACAGGGCAATATTGCTAATCCCGTTAAACGGGAGCACCCCGTTGTTCTTAAGAAGAACCATTCCTTCTGCCGCCGACCGGCGTGTAACAGCAGCATGGGCTTTCAGGTCGGGATTATCGCTGAAGCGGGCCAGTGACATCTTCTTTGAATTAAGTACAAGCTTAAGGATACGCGTTACTGAAGTATCTATGTCCTGCTGTGACAGCTTGCCATCTTTCTCCGCTTTCTTCAAGGCCCTGTACTGGATCTTTGTTCCTGGTTCCAGGAGGTCATTGCCTGCATGTATCTGGGCGGACGGGTTTTTTCCTCCATACCAGTCTGTCATTACAATACCCCTGAAGCCCCAGTCATTGCGAAGAATGTCTGTAAGCAGGTACCGGCTTTCGGATGTGTACGTCCCGTTAACCTTATTATATGATGACATGATGGTCCATGGTTGTGCTTTTTTTACTATGATCTCAAAGCCCTTCAGGTAAATCTCCCGCAGAGCTCTTTCTGAAATAATTGCATTGTTATAATTCCTGTTGGTCTCCTGGTTATTGGCTACAAAATGCTTAACTGATGCACCCACTCCATTTGACTCTATACCGTTTACCATTGCTGCACCAATATCTCCTGTAACAACAGGATCTTCAGAGTAATACTCGAAATTACGGCCATTAAGAGGGTTCCTTTGAATATTTACACCCGGTCCGAGAATTACATCTACACCATATTCCAGGGCCTCGTTTCCCATAGCCTCCCCTACTTTCTCAACAAGGCTGACATCCCAGGTCGAAGCCAGTAAGGTGCCTATTGGAAAAGCTGTGCAATAATAAGTTTTATCACTGTGTTTCCTGGTGGGATTTATTCTTAATCCGGCCGGTCCGTCGGATAAAAATACCGTGGGTATCCCGAGGCGCGGAACAGCAGAAATAGTACCGGCGGCACCGCTTACAACTTCATTGGAGGCATCAAGGCTGAAAACTGTCTTAAGACCTGCGCCCCTGAGCATACGGATTTTTTCGTCTGGTGTCATCTGCGACAGCAGGTCGCTTACTCTCTTATTCATTGGATTCCTGTCATCCTCGTAGATGTCGAGCTTCCCGTTCCTGTTCAGATCGAGAAATGAATATCCGTCGGCAGTGATCTCCTTCACTGCTACATCCCTGAAAGAATCGCTTTTATCAACATTAACGAAATTCGAATACATATACAGTCCGGCAACGATGACTATAACCAGAATGAGCCCTACAAGTGCGAGTAATACTTTTATTAAGATCCTGAAAATTTTTTTCATGTTTATAACATTGAAGGTTAGATGAAGGGTTAGATAGATTCAAAAATAAGAAAAAGAGACTATTGAGGCAATATGCCTTTAATAAATTTGTTCCGGGGTAAAGAAGGACAGAGAGACAGAGGGACGAAGAGAAGGAGATTATTTGAGAGTTTACGTCCCGATGCCATAAAGCCTGTTATCTTCAACTTTATAATACAAAGGTGCTACTGTAACTTTTGGATAGCGCAAACGCAGGCGTTCTGTTTCACTCATGATAAAATCCACCTCATTACCGATTTCGAAGAGCGGGGCATAGCTCATAAAATGCTCCTCGGCTTTTTCATTATCCCAGCCTGCAAGTGATGTTAATCCGTCTATAAATTCCTGCTTACGTGCTGCCAGGTTAACCATACCGCAGTTACTGTGGCCTATCAGGGCTATATAAGACACTTTCCCAACGCCTATGGCATACGATACTTTAAATTCACTGTACCTCAGGTTAGCCCCGCCTGCACGGATAATATAGGCAAAGTTATCCGGGATTGTCAGGTGTTTCCTGTTATCCATACACATTCCAATAAGCAACTGAGCCGTATTATAAGTATCAAATGCACGGTTCAGATTATGATTTTCAAGAAGCATCCCGATTGGTGTATCGCGGTATTCCGGTTCAATATCGGAAACAGAGTTAATAGGAATGATATTTAACACGATTACTTTTTAATCATTAATTCCGGCAAAGATAATCCTTGTCTTCAACTGACAGATTCTCCTTTTGGGATATGCTTTATTTAAATATTTATGATGTAACCTGTTATTTGTACAAATTACCAGGTGTTATTGTTCATTTATTTATTCAACCACACTATGGCCTTTAAGGCTCATACTTCTTCAGCTCCATAACCCACTTATAAACAGGATAATATGTTTCCGCAATAATCTCCAGTTCATTACCAGGCTTAAAAACGAGGTCTGTCCTGAAGGCCCTGGCCAGGTTGAAGTACAGATCATGTGTCTGGGGAAAGATCCTGAACTGCCGTCTCGACGAAAAATCTTCCCTGAAGAAAATGCCTTTGTCATTTATCCCGACAGTTATCAGGTATAAACTGTCATTAACATTCACTTTATCTGCTCCTGGTTCCTGGTATGAGAGATACTTGTATCTGCCAAGATATTCCGGATCAATCATTTTACCGATATCTTTATTATACCTGTTCTCAAATGCTGCCAGATATCGCTTATCGAGATGTTTTTCTCTAAAAGCTTCATATGCTTCAGAATATTTAAACAGATCAGGTATGTCAAAATAAGCAGGGCCTCCTTCAAGAAGCTCCCTTATATCAAAAACACGACATTCTGAAAATTTATGGAAATTGTACAGGTAAATCTTCATATTAGTTATGTCATATACCTGTGAATATAATGTCAGTGGTACATGAACTGAATCAAGAACATCCCTGCATTCATCTATTCCGGGAAACTTCATTTTTCCCAGCATCCTGTTGGCAGTTAAAAACCTGCTGTCGGTTATTTCGCCATGATTATAAAGATGGAAATTTGTTACAACCTGATAATCTCCAGTTTTCATAATAATATGCAAGCCATCCACTACAATTGAATTTCCCCCGGCATCTCCAAAGAACAACATACCATTTTCAAACAACCCGTTGCCGGACAAATTATATTTACCCAGCAGTTTAATGACATCTTCCACATTCTCACAGGTAGCCATTATTTCATCACGGATATCGGCAAAGAATTTATTATAATGTGGTTTATCTGAAACATCGTTAACAGGAAGATTCCCGGTAGCGAAACCGTCAAAAAACAATCCCTTTTCATTAATTCCTCCCTGAGGTAAAAAATCATCGTAGCCGAAATATATTCGTCCCAGCTCAACGTCAGATGCCGGTACAACCCACATTTTTGTAATAGGATAATCAAAGTCCTCGTTATTTCCGGCAAATATCTTTGCACCCCTGGAAATATAAAAACCTGTACATCCCAGAAGCAGGTTAAATCCAGTAAAAAGGAAGACCAATGAAATAAATATTTTTCTCATAAGCGCTTCAATAACCCCCGAGAGGTTTCGAAAAATCTGAAAATTAATTTCCTAAAATTAAGAACCTGAGTTAAAAAGACAAATAAAATCCACAATAAACGTCAATATCCAATCAAATAGCCAACATATTATTGAACCCCGGCAACCCAGGTCTTACATTTTCTGTAAGTTTTTGTTCGCCTAATGTAAGGTTTTGTAAGCCAGTTTATAGGAACTACAATTAGTTTGCACTTTACCTTTGCTTTCACAAACGATAAGAGTCGTCATGCATAAAAGTATTGTTGTCAATATTACATATCTTGCCCTTACAGTCTCCCTGCTGTTCTGTTCATCACAGGAGACTGCAGCAGAGGATAATAAACCAGGCAGCAAGTCATCGTGCAAGTCAACTATACCTGTTGCCAGTGCCACTACATCGCTTATAAGATTTTCAGCGGGCTATTCAGGTGCAACAGATTCATACGATCCCTTTGTTATTTATTACAATAATTTGTCCACTTTCAGTTTTGACGGACAATATGATGCATTGAAGATGTTCAACACGGATTCCGGTGTGACCAACTTCTATGTATTTGGCAATGACAGTTCCAGACTCTCAATAAATGCAGTGCCTTTCGACGGTTCCGGTTCTACCTGTAATCTTAGGTTAGGGCTTAGAACGGAAAAGACCGGAACCGTTGTTTTTAAAATCCAGGATATAAGCGGTATCTATACCGGGGTATCCGTATATCTTACCGACAATGATCTTGGAAAGACAACAAATCTTCTTGCGGGAGGAGAGTATTCTGTTACCCTGCCCGCAGGAGACTATCAGCACAGGTTTTCTCTCATCATGGGAAATTTCACAACAGCTGTCCCTGAGCCGGCGATAACAGGCGACCTTCTCAGGGTATCTTCAGCAAGGGGAATAATACGTGCTGAAGTATCTCTTCCTGCAGAGAGAGATGCATCGCTTACTATATATAACCTGATAGGGAATATAGTTTATAACAAGAGGATAGATTACACGGGCAGCTACGACATATCACCGTCAGCAAAAGATGGAATATATATAGTATCCCTTACATATGACAATAAACGCATTTCAAAAAAAATATTCTTTCACCATTAATTATGAGTTAATACAGTCTCACTATAAGGAGTACCACACTCAAGTATCTAACTGTCACGATAGGTTATTCAACCTCTCAATCACATCAACCGGAAAATGGAGTCTTCCGGTTGATTTCTTTTAGAGTTGTTCCACAAAGAAATATCGTATAGTGAAAATCATCATAACTGTCAAGATCGTCTTATAATAGTGGTAATAATCAGAAAGCTGACAACATTCTGTGATAAGGAGTTTCCATAAATAAAGAAAATTATTACCTGTAATCGCTGCAGGGCTCTGATTTTCCTCCGAACTCCACCTGGATCGTGGAATGCTCAATACCATATTTATCGTGAAGTGCCTGTTGTATACCGGAAATAAAGGAAACATCAGTACGTATATCTGTAACAAGATGAACAGTAAGAGCCTCGGCACTGGTACTGAGTGCCCAGATATGTAGATCGTGTACTCCGGCTACCCCCTTAATACTTCCAAGATACTTTCTTACAGCCCTTATGTCTATGTTCTCAGGAACCGCATCCAGTGCAAGACTCACAGAATCGATAAGCAAGCGGTAGGAACTGTAAAGAATAACTACTATGATTATAAAAGAAACAACAGTATCGATCCACCTTATTCCGGTAAAGAACATAATAATACCGGCCAGCAGCACTCCTGCAGATACAAGAGTGTCAGCCAAAAAATGTATAAAGGCACTTCGTATGTTTAGGTCATGCTCTTTCCCTTTCATAAACAGCCATGCTGTAAGACCGTTAATAATTATTCCTGTGGAAGAAATAATAATGATGTTACCTGATTTGATTACATCGGTTGAGCCTATCCGGGTAACCGTTTCATATAAGAGAAAAGCTACAGCGACAAGAAGAAGTATAGTATTGAATAGAGCAGCCAGGATTGTTGATCGTCTCAGGCCGTAAGTAAATTTCATTGTAGGTTTTCTTTCTGAAAGCAGGATCGCAATCCATGAAAAGACAAGTGCAACGACATCACTGAAATTATGCCCTGCATCCGAGACAAGAGCCATTGAGTTAGAGAGAAATCCATAGATCACCTCCACGACAATAAATATTACATTCAGGGCAATTCCTGCCTTAAATGCGTTGCCAATTTGTCCTAACGGTGTATGTTGATGATTATGTTCCAAATTTCATTCCCTTTTAACTTTATAACAAAAATAAAGTAAATGGGTTGAGTACAACCCGCATGGTTTGAACAGGAAAAAAACAACCAGCAATCAGTTTACTGCCTGGAGCACAAGTGCCAGGTCTTCCTCATATGAAGGATACGTATCAATCCAGATGCTTCCGTCAGTTGCCGTCTTTCGTTCTTCCTGCTTTATCAGTTTCGCATCAGAAGGGTTGATCCATAACATTTTATACTTGCCTGGCACCACTGCTATACCGAATGCACCTGAATTGCTGCCACCATATATATAAATTGCATATTCCTTACCACGATTTTCAAGTGAACAAAAATTCTGATCACCCCAGGCACATGTCACAAGGTTATCATCCGGTTGCATATTGACAAAATCAATTGAATTCATAAATCGCAGAAGGGCAGCCATCTCAAATTTCACTTTTTTGTCATTGCATCCGTTGTAAGAATTGCAAACAAACTCAATGCCACCCGAGCCATCTTCCGCCCCTGTCTCAAAAGTAAAATCGAGGTTGTCATAAAGTGCACCTCCCGACATAAGGTATTTCCATCCCTGTATCCTGTATTGTGGGGTTGAAGGAGGCATTAAACCGGTTTCATTAAATGACATAACTTTGTTAAGATCATAATTCAACCTGGCCGATTCTGCATCTTTATCGTAATGATGGTTAAATACAGCTATGTTACTCCAGTATTTACGCATTTCCTCCATGCTTATCTTCCTTCCTTCGTTCATGTAGTCGACAGAAATAATGTGCTTTTTTGGAAGTTTTTGTTCCTCATTAACGATCCATTCGGAAACAGTCTTTATCCATTCTTTCGTCTTGTCCCTGGCAGGACTTGCAAAACCGACGTGTTCCTGGTTATTAAACCATGGCTCATTGGCAATGTTGAATATGACGTTATCATAGTTGTTCAATTCATGAATTATCTTGAGACAGTATTTTTCCTGATATTCAAGGATATTGCCGTTGTCGAGTGTCAGGTAATCACTACCATTAATCTGTGTCGTTGAGTTTATGTTATTTGCATTGTTCATCGGCAGATACTGCCAGTTCGGGCCCACAAAGAACAGAATACACTCCACGATAATATCATTATCATCGGCGGCTTTCATAAAAGCTTGAAGACGATCGAAGTATTCAGGGTTCCACTTGTCAAGGTCAAATTTATTACCCCCAAGCGGGAAACCCGGTACCGCGCTCCGCACCCATGGAGTAAGAAATCGCCCGGGTTCTGGTGCGCTTGTATTTTCAGATAAACAGAAATCACCGGGTTTCTCAACATAATCGCCAAGCCAAATCCTGGTGTGATTAATGCCGGTCTTTTTAAGAGTTGTGAGGTATTTGACGAAATTAAAATCAGGATTTATTACCGATCCGTAATGTTCAGTAGAACCTACAAGAATTGTTGGTTTGCCATGATATGAAAAATAATGCGGATTTTCCTTACATATGGCTATTGGCTGGGCTTCAGAGATTATTGCTGTCGTTGCGAAGACAATAATAAAAATCAGTTTCTTCATGATGGAAGCAGTTAATTACAGGGTTAATTTAACATTATATCTTATGATGGATAATTGTCACAGGCTGGTCTGTATCAGGTCATTTTATTTCAATCGCTTTAACAATTGCAACAATCAACGGGATAAAGATTACCGCGAGAAAAACAGGCAGGAACCAGCGACCCAATCCGGATGAGCCGCCAGTTGCCGTTAAAAATATTTTATATTCTATAACCAGGGACAGGCCCATTATCACAAATTTAATATACCTGATGAGTCGTGTTGCTATTGTATATTGTCGTTCCGCATTTTCACCTGTGATCTTTACCGGGTAATTAAAAACATACGGATACCTGTTAAGTATTGTCATTCCCACAAACATAATGGTCCCAATAATTGGTGAGATAAAGAAAGTTCCCTTACCACCGTAATTATCAACCTTTCCGGCTGCGTTAAAATGAGTCGGTATTGAACCGGGGAGAGATGAATATTTCAGAATAACAAGAAGCCATATCAGGATCAAAGAAATCCATCCAAATATCTCCAGTAAAAGATCAGCATTGTTAAAGTCAGGTTTTATCCTGGGTCGTTCGTCAAAAGAATCCATTTTTTATACCTGCAGAACTATTAATAATAAACACTCTTTTTTTGATAAACACTAAAAGTAAAGACAGAATGCAATATAAAAAAAAATGATGAGTGCTATTAGCTTTCCCGGAATGGCAAAAATTTTTAATAACAGCAAATAATAATTAAAAGAGCTGCAGGAACCCGCAGCTCTTCTTTCGAAAATTAGGCACCGGAAAGTCACCGGGCATGCCTTAAGCTTTCTGATGGTGTGTAAATTAAAACCTAAAACTAATTATATTGACTGGGTTCCGTGAGATGAGAGATCCGGCCAACATGATCCAGCGGAAAGCCATAAGGACTTTTAAGCATTATTGTCTAATTTCAATTCCGACGACAGCAACTACAGCCATAAAAAACACTGGCCTGCTTAAGACAGAATCCACATTTTCGCAAAGGCAATTACCAGTAAATGTCTTATACTCAAGCACCAAATTTCAGAACACCATAAATTTCAACAAAAAACAGCAAGACAGCATATAAAATTTTTAACTAAAAGTTTTAAATTTTAGTAGTTTCATTTCAATTTTGACAGTTAACCTGGTGAATCAGTTAGTTGTCTGACTTTAAAAAACAGGCTATAATACTATTTAGTTACACTGCTTTAGTTTATAATATTCCCCGGTCATTTTCTGAACCAGCATTTCTCACCCTCTCGATATGATCAAAGATCCTTTGATTATATACTGGTTTCAATGACCAGCTCTTCTCAAGCATTTTGAGAGCCTCTTCAGTTCTTCCCTGCCTGAATAACGCCCATCCCCTGCAGTCAAGGCTTACATAATTATCCGGGTGTATGGCCAGAACATTTTCAATAAGTCTAAGCCCGACATTTAATCCGCGATCGGTGTCAATAAGAAAAAATGAGAGATTGTTAATATATTCTGGCATCAAAGGCTCAAGTTGCAGAGCCTTCTGATAATAAGCCTCTGCCTCATCAGGCATACCGGCTTCTTCAAATACTTCAGCAAAAATGGTTGCTATATCAGCCTCTGAAACTGATTTTTCCTTCAGAAGTGAGATTAAAAGGTCTTTATATTCAGTTATTGCAGCCCCATCCTTATTTATCAGGGCCAAAAGCAACTGCCTGTTTATTATATATGAATTATGCGGGAAATCCCTGCCTGCTTTTTTTACTATTCTCCTGGCTTTTCCTAAATGACCGGTCTTTACATAACATGTTATCAATTCATAGTATATCTCTGCATACAGTGGTCTGATATTCCTGTTGCGACAGATAACCAACGATCTCTGATATTCCGGGATTGCTTTTTTGTATTGTTGCAAGATAAAATAGCAATTACCCATGAGATAATGAGTATAGGGAGTCGGACCGGTAAGACTCATTAGTTGCCTGATGTGATTGATGGCTTTGTATGGTGTTTCGAAATAATATGAATAAAGGATCTCGCTGTATATTTTTTCATCATTGGTCATTTTACTCTCTTTCCCAAGCGCTCTTTCCAGCCATTTCTTTCCTTCCTCATAATTCCCCATTTTGAAATATACCCATGACAAACCAAGAAGAGGATAAACGTAGCTGGTATCGGCCTCTGCAGACTGGAAGAACTTTCTTACGGCCACGGGGAAATCATTAACAGCGACAGCTCTTTCCCCTCCTTTTAAAAGTTTATAAGCTTCAGGAGAATGAGTACTGATATTGATATCCTGGTAGTCCCTGGTTTCGCCTGTAACCGGCAACGACAATAACAGGTAATCCTTCATAACATTTGACAAACTGTCTGCCATATGTAACATACGATATTCCATACCATGGATGCGGAAGGATCTAAACACCTCTGCATTATCGGGACAGATTATGTTTGCGTTAATCCTTACCTCATTACCTGATTTCTGGAAACTGCCGAATACAAGAATATCAGCACCTGCACTCCTGGCCAGCTTTCTTGCAGTTAAAGCAGATATTTTGAAATCATCGCTGCCAGCTTCAACCGGAAGCTCTTTTGACATTTCCGCAGGTCTTATTATTCTGAAATCAACATCCTTGTCAGAAAGTATGCTTATCAGGTTATCCTGAATACCTGTCTGCCAAATGCTCCATCCGGGATCACCGGTCAGGTTAACGAAAGGCGTTATTACTACAGTAAGTTTACCATTTTCTTTGCGGTCATGTTCTGAAAATCCCTTCAACACGGAAACCGGAAAGAAGATATTGTATAAAAGGACTAATACCAAAATAAGCAGGATATACCAGGAAGCCCTTAATAAGTATTGCCTTAGAGGTCTTTTACCCCTAGCTTCCCTTTTAACATTTACGGGGTTCTTATTTTCTGAATCAACACATACCGGCTGTAAAGAATGTGTCTTTACCGTACCGGGAGATATCCCAAAATGTTTTTTGAAACAAACATTAAAATATGCAGGACTTTTAAAACCAACCCGGAAAGAGACCTCGGCTGCGGTCAGGTTTTCATACTGAAGCATCTCCATCGCTTTTTGAAGTCTAACTTCACGTATGAACTGGTTAATGTTTTTCCCTATTACATTATTGAGTCTCCGGTTTAAGGTCGATTGGGCAATGCCATACATTCGTGCAAGTTCTCTTACACTAAAACTTTCATTTCTGAGATTTGCCAGTACTATCTCAGTTAATTTATTTACCAAATGTTGATCCATACTTAAGGATCCTTCGGTGTATATTATTCAGATCAATCTTTCAACGCATCAAATAATTCATTAGTAAAGTTCCTGAATTTTTTATTATCAAACAAACATATTCCTTCACAGGAAAAGGCTGTATCGAAGTAGTATAAACTGATACAGCCTTTCCGGCAAACGGGATCCGTTGTTATTTTGTCACTTTTACCTGAGATCTACGTCAACAGTTTTGATGTTCCATCCTTCAATCTTAAGATACGGATCTTCACCCTCAAGTAACTTTTTATCGAACCTTACATTGATAACTTTCTTTTCACCAGGCAAAAGTGAGACATAGTTATCGTCCCAGAAAACGGGCAAAACCGGTTCAAGCGATGTTTTTTTAAGAAGCTTTGGATTAATTGCAAAAGCCAGGTCTTTCCCGGGATTCTCAAGAGTAACAGTAAACTTATAATCATTACCATCCTTCTCTATTGAGGAGGCAGAAGCGTTAATTTCTGTCAGGGGCAGTTTGTCGAGACCGGTAAAATCAGCATTTTCATCGCCTTTGGCGCTTAGCCAGTAGAAATTTGACGATACTGTCTTCCCTGAAGAATCGTTCATGTTAAGCTTCAGGAAATATACATCTGTGGTCTTTTCCGGTATATTAAGCTTAAAGACGGGAACAGCTGAATCGGGACCTGCATCTGTTGTCATTTCCTGTGAACCTATCTGATTCATATCAAAATCGTAGAGTTTTGCCGTTACGTCAAGGTCTTTAAATTCTTTATAGAATGAATTCACTATTTTTATCACACTGTCGTTATAGCAGTACTGCACATGAAGAGGTTCGCATGCAGTACGTGCTCCGTAAAATGCCCCGTTGGGATTAAAGAAATAATCATAAAACTGCCAGTACATCTTGGGCCATGCAGAGTTATACATCCAGTATATTATCCCGCTCGAACGGTATTTATTACCGGCATAAGCTTCAAACATGGCTTTTACTGCCTCATTCTGGAATACCTGCGATTTCATAGAATATTCCTCAACCGTGGAGGGTGTACCATATCGGGAATCAAGCGCCTTACGGGCAATAGGGTAGAATGCCTTATGAAGGCGGATATCCCACGATTCACTGATTGGCCACAGGTCTTTTTCAGGCATCATCATCCGCATTGTTTCCATGGGAGGCAGTTGTTCACCACCCGGACCTGCTTCTGTGTTGAATTCAAGCTTAGTATACCAGTATGAAGGAGGGAAATATGCATAAACGGTTGGATAAGGTCCCATCCATACTCCGGTTAATCCGGCTATTTTACTTGCGGCCTGTGTTGCTGATGACTCATAGGGTCTTGTATTGTCATATTCATCAAGCACCTTAATATATCGCGATTCAACCTCAGGTGGAGGATAATTATCACTTCCATAAAGCCATGTAAACACAGAAGGATGATTCCGCAGGTGCACTATCTGGTCTTTCCAGCTTTCTTCAGCCACATCGGCAATATGAGGTGTCCAGTTTTTCCATCTTTCCCATGAGCTGCAGCAGCACCATCCCACCATTAACAGGATACCTTCCTCATCGCATTTTTCGAACAGGTAATCGGATCCTCTCGGAGCTTCCATCCTGAGAGCATTTAGATTCATCTGTTTTGCATAGGCTATATCGGCATCTATACGTTCATGTGAAGGACGCAGCATCAGGTCCTGCACATAACCCCCGCCCCTGATTACTATATTCTTACCATTTATCTGGAATACTTTCGTGTGAAACTTATCAAAATTATTCATCCATGAAGTGATTTCCCTGATACCGAACCTGACTTTTCTTGAGTCAGTAATCTTACCCCCTGTTTCAAAACGAAGGTTAAGGTCGTACAGGTTCTGAGGTCCCACAGTATGAGGCCACCATAATCGCGGATTATTAACAACCAGCTGACTGTAATTATCCGGAGAAAAGCTTACAAGCTTTGTTTCTCCCGGAGCAAGCGTAACATCCTGCGAAAATGATATATTTTCTATAGTACCGGTCAGTTTCCCGCTGACAGGACTGGTATCCACATTATGAACCCGGGCTGTAACCGTCAGTTTAGCCTGATCTGTCTTTGGAAGGTTGAGTTTTGTTACAACATGAGGATGTTCTATAGCCACATCACCGGTTGATTCCAGAACCACATCATACCATATCCCCATCCCCCTGTCGGGTGATGTAGGGTTCCAGTCTACCCAGGTAATTGTAAGATCCATCCCTTTTGGAGGAAATATTTCCAGGGCAAGGCAGTTATCTTTTCCGGGAAGAGCAGCATCTGTTATATCAAGGTTAAATAGACGGTAAGCTCCTTCGACTGTTGTTGTATCGGCAATGAGTTTACCATTGAGCCACACATTGGCCTTATAGTTTATACTGTGGAACTTAAGCCATGTATGTTTACCTTCAAAATCTGCCGGGATCCTGAATACCGTACGATACCACCAGGGGACCAGGTAGGGACTGTCGGGAGGCATTTGCCTGTTGCGTGATGTTATTGCACCAGGCAGATTCAGGATATTAGTCCCGTAATAAGGATCGGTGTATACCTTGTCTGCCACCAGGGCAGCAAGAACAGTACTCGGCATAGTTGCCGGATACCATTGCCCCGCATTAAATTCACGGGAAGAAACAGTCTTCCCGTTATCTTTAACCACAGCGGACGATTGTATTGCCCAGTTATCCCGCAGGATAATCTTCCCTTCATCAGCCTTCTGGGCAAGACAGCCGGCTGATAAAAAGATCAAAACGGAAAATGTAAGTACAAATAGTCTTTTCATGAGGTTATAATTTAAAGTTAGAAACCATTCAAAATCCACATGCTGAAGTTAAGAGAGCTATTGGCCTGTTCTAACGGAACATGCGGATATTTAATTTGGTTTTTTTATTTCTGAACCATAACAGCTTAGGAATAATAAAGTTAATAAAAAATAAGGATTACTGTTTGGATGCTTTATAAATAACACCATTTATTTAATTCAAATAATGGCGGGATTTTTCATGTTTTATTTTTAATACTATCTTTAATCCCCTATCCAAACCTAAAATATATATAATCTATGAGTGTCGCAACTACTTCAAATGGCTCCGGGCCCGGTCTTAAAAGAGCCCTTGGATTATCTTCCCTTATTCTTTACGGTATCATTCTTATCCAGCCGACAGCACCGATGCCACTTTTCGGTGCAGCAGCAACCCTTGCCAAAGGTCATGTAGTAACTACCATTATGATAGGAATGGTTGCAATGCTTTTCACAGCCATCAGTTATGGCCGAATGGCCAATGCTTATCCTAGCGCAGGATCGGCCTACACTTATGTTAGCAGGGAAATACATCCCGCCCTGGGTTATTTTGTAGGCTGGGGAATGATCTTTGATTATGTGATGAACCCGATAATCTGTGTAATATGGATAAGCAAGGCTGCAATGAACCTTATCCCGGAGATCCCCTTCCCTGTTTATGCCGTGTTTTTTGCACTCCTTTTCACCGGTATGAACTTAAGGGGTATTGAATCCAGTTCCCGAACGAATACAATTATTGCAACTGGTCTGGGTGTGGTTATAATTCTTTTCCTTGGAGCAGCAATACGCTATCTCTTTATACATCCGCCAGCCTCGGCAGCCGACTGGACACGCCCTTTCTATAATCCTAAAACATTCTCCTTCTCGTCGGTATCTGCAGGTGCTTCACTGGCTGTACTGACATATATCGGATTTGACGGGATATCAACTCTTTCGGAAGAAGTACGGAACCCGCGACGTAACATTCTTCTTGCAACTGTCCTTGTATGTCTTATAACAGGTATACTCGCTTCCATACAGGTTTACTTTGCACAGATGGTCTGGCCCGGCACCAAATTTCCCGATCAGGATACAGCATTTGTATATGTAGCTGGAAAAGCGGGAGGTCAGTGGCTCTTCCATGTTGTTAATTTCGCATTGCTTGTAGCAACAATAGGATCCGGTTCAGGTGCCCTGCTGGGAGCAAGTCGCCTTTTATACGGAATGGGACGTGACAATGCAATTCCAAAGAAATTCTTCGCACACATTAACAGCCGTACACATGTTCCTTCAAACAACATAATACTTATTGGTATAATTGTGCTGGCGGGAGCCTTCCTTCTTACATACCCTTTGGGAGCCCAGTTGCTCAACTTCGGAGCTCTTATAGCATTCATGGGCGTTAATGCTTCATCGTTTGCTTTGTACTTTTTACGGAACGAGAAAAAGAAGTTCACAAACTTTATCGTACCCTTACTTGGCTTTTCTGTATGCCTCTACCTGTTCCTGAGTCTTGGCTTAAAGGCCAAAATAGCCGGAATCAGCTGGCTGACGGTCGGAGTGCTTTATGGTGCTTACAGAACAAATTTCTTCAGGAAGCCTCTGCAATTCGTTAAATTTGATAATAATGACAGCTCTGAGTAACCCCGGGACTGATCCCAGGGTAACTCACGGGTTCACTCCCTGCGTGTCAGGCTGAATCCTGCAATTACAGGTACAGAACCGGTAAAATCAAAAACAGATCCTTCGTTATTGTAGAACATGCCCGGGCGGAATTCATGGCAACGGCTCCCATTGATAGTAAGATATCCATTGTCCGTTGTCACTATGAAGCGCCCCCTGTAAAGACTGTCGATATAAAGATTATATCTACCCGTGAGTGACTTCCATTCAGCTTTTCCCGGGCCCTGTTTATCATATTCAGGCAATGGTTTATTAAAATAGGCATACCATGTGGCTCCTTTATTAAGATCCAGAATCATAATATTGCCCGGCCTGTCACCAGGCTCCGGAAGGAATTTTATTCGCATACCAGTCCCGTATCCGGCGATAAGCTCTTCATTGTCAGCATAAAACCGCAGAGGATAATTCCTGCCGCCTGTTTCAAAGTATACCGAGTCTCCCCTCCTGTAAATCTTCTTATCCGTATCGTATATTCCATAAGTTCTTTCTACAGCCGGGTCATCAACTGCCTTCTCTTTATATGTCCCGTTATAAGTCCCTGTCTGACCGTCTCTCAATCCTGCATGATCCGTGGTACATAAAGGACCAATAATACCATTTATCATTTTTGCCATTGTTGATCCGTTTAGCCTTGTCCAGCATGAATTTGTAAGTAAAACAAGACCTAATCCCAGTTCAGGATAAACAATAACAGCCGACTCGTAACCATAGCCTCCCCCTTCCTGGAACAGGTAATAAGTATCTCCCAAAGGATAGCGTTCCATCCCCGTGGTATAACCTCCCTGTTGTCCTTTAGCAGGGTATGCAAGGGAGTGCATAAGATTCCTGCCATAATCACCTGTCAGTTTTCCTTCCGGTATCAGGGAACCCAGATGAAACTGAACATAACGGGCCATATCCTCAATGTTGGAATATGCACCTCCGCATGCAAGCATAGGAATGTAAGCAGGAAGTTCTGAGTTTTTATCCTCTTCACTGGCCCAGCTCCCGTATGCCCTGTCTGCTATGGACTTAATTCTTTCCTGGTTGTAGGTTGAATGTTCCATATGAAGAGGAGCAAACACCTTCTTCTCCATGTAATCACTAAAGGACATACCGGATTGTTTTTCAAGGATGTACCCGGCCAGCTCGAAGCCGATATTTGAATAGTAGGCCTGGTAATCCACAGGGAAGTTCATCCATACCCCGGTTATCTTGTCTATATACTCATCTATTTGATGAGGCCGGTAGCCAAATTCCCCGCAGTTAACATCATTCTCGAATCCGGCCCTGTGACATAAAAGCAAGCGTAGTGTGATCCTGTCTTCCGGCGACTCTTCAAACCTTGACTTAAAATTCAATCCCGGGACATAAGTTGAGACAGGCTCATCAGGATCCAGGATACCTTCCCTCACTCCTGTCAGTACTCCCAGGGCAGTAAGGCTTTTAGAGCATGACATAAGGCAGAAAAGAGTTTTTTCTGTTACCTTTTTGCTTTTTGACCGGCTGGTATAACCATATTCCCTGTGCCAAAGTATTCCATCCCTTCCTATAATTGCAACGGCGCTGCCCGGGATACCGGATTCGTCCATCAATACAGGGATTTCTCCGGCAAGCCTTGTTTCAAGGACATGGAGAACAGAATCGGGTATTCGAGTTATGCTTTTAACATGGGGAACCTCCCCGGGGATACTGTTTAAGGCAACTATAGCAACCAGGATTGCAACAATAAGTACCTTTTTCATTTTTTCCGTTATTAGTCAGACAACATAAATTATATGCCCGCTTCCCCGGATAGGTTATAACTAACAATTATATGACGTATAACGATGGTATTTGGTTACACATCAGAATCATAAAAATGTGAACTGCTATTTTTGAGTTGCTTATTTCCCGTCAATCATCAGTGGAAGTCCTTTCCCGTTTGTCATAAGAATGATCTTAGCATTTGGCGATGAAGACACAGCCTTGATCATTTCATATTGCAGCAGCCTGTCGCTGAGACCGGTGGAGAGAATCTTCTGATAATCAGCAATACCCTGAGCTTCCACTCTTTTCCGTTCGGCTTCCTGGCGTTCTTTCTGCAAAACGAATGTCATCTTCTGTGCTTCCTGCTCAGCATTAATCTTCGACTCAATAGTTGCCTTAACGGATTCAGGAAGAGTGATATTACGTATCAGTAATTGCTCTAGCATCAGGCCACGGTCCTTAAAATCGGCTTCTATGGATGTGAATATTCTCGACTGGAATTCATCCCTCCTGGTGGAATAGAGAGCGACTGCATCATAATAAACTGCATTGTCCCTGATTCTTGTCCGGCATATCGGACGGACAAGAACATTACGGTAATCGGTTCCCACCTGTTCCAGTATCCTGGGGGCCTCCGTGGGAACAACTTTATACAAAACCGTCAGGTCAATAACTACTTCCAGACCATCGGCCGACAATACTCGTATGGCATCATCACCCTGTTTAACACCTTCGTCATTCACCCCCGACATGGTATAGTTCTCAGTCCGGGTATCGAACATTACAACCTTCACAAAGGGATTAATAACGTTAAGCCCGCTTTCCAGGATATTCTTATTTACCTTCCCGAAAAGCTTTTGTACTCCCACCTCACCGGGCTCAACCTGTACGACACATGCTGATGAAACACCAAGGATCACTACTATGGCTCCTATTGCAGTAAGGAGTGTTTTATAATGCCTTATCCTGGGGTCATCTGTTTTTGCAGCGACAAAGCCCAGGATGACCAGTATAATACCAATAATAATTATAGCCATAATTAAAGTTATTTAGGGTTTATAAAATTATCATATCTCCAAGTGGCAAAGATAAACATTCTTAAGAGTGTCAAACAGAATATGCCCGTACAGGTTGCTTAAGCATCAGTAAATGCATGAAGGATTACGCACGGATCTATAAAGTAAAAGTATATGTATACTTTATGAGAAAAAGCCGGTTATTGAATACAGGGAGACGTGGTTCTGCAATGGGTCTGTATGTATTCCTGCCTTCGTTGAACACAATATAAAGGTCATTACCCTCACTGGGATTATACCTGAACCGTACATTTGTAAGAACGGTATTTTCAGCAGTATTATACTGTATGAAAGTACTCAGCGACATTTTTGTTGTGAACATTATCATTGCCTTAAAGCCTGCTATACCTCCGCTGAACGATTGATTCCTGTCATTAAATTTCAGGAAATTATGTTCGTATCTCAGTCCGAGTTGCAGTCCGGGCCCGAGATTCCACGAAGGGTCACCACCAACTGTTAACCTTTTACCATCATAAAAGGTTCCTGCATTACCATCAATGCCAACAACAAACCTGTTGGAATTGGGAGAATTGAGGTGCACCTCCAGTTCATTGAAAGTATATTTACCCGGCGTCACGTAACAATCATCCGAGAAACTGAAGGTATCGGCCACATTCTCAAACTGATGACTTAACGAGAACACTCCGCTATAGCCCGATTTAAACTTAAAATTATATCCTGCATTAGTCTGAATAGTCTGAGCAGATCCATCTACATTGTCAGTATACATACTGAACCGTGAGTTTATCTCCTGGCTTTCCAGGGCTGATGATTCACCGTATATCCATCCATAGCCGAGGCTGGCATGATAATGAGTATAGTTCGTACGCATCTGGAAGCCTATACCAGGATCAAAGTCCCGTCCGCTTCTGGAATATGTAAATCCATAGTTGAGTCCTTTCTGGTTAAACCTGTTCCAGCTTAGAAATAATTTGGCAGGATCGAGAGACATCATATTTTCCTTAGTGGTATCGGTCATTACCTGGGCTACCTTAATGTTAAGATAATCATTGGCCCCCACTTTAAAAATGCCGTCAAGTCCATAAGCAGTATTATAGGAGCCATTCATGCCAACACGGGAGGTCACTATCCCTCCAACATAGCTGTTTTCATTGATCACCTGCCTTCGCATACGGAATATACCGAAGTTTTCAGAAGGCAGGCTGCTAAGGTCTTCGATAGTGCTATTATAAGCATGTGTCTGCATATCCATAAATCCCATATCCCACCTGCCTATCATGCCGGTTATCCTGGCTCCTCCGTAGATGGGCACCTGTTCAGATTCATTCAGACCTATCCTACGACTGTAAAAAAGGCTGCTACCAGGCTCAAAGTCAAACATAAATACGCTTGAACGCTCCTGGAAAAATGTTCTTTTTTCAGGGAAAAACAGGGAGAATCGTGTAAGGTTTATCCTTTCTGCATCAGCCTCTACCTGTGCAAAATCAGTATTTACTGTAAGATCGAGAGTAAGATTGTTTGTTATGCCGTACTTAACGTCAAGTCCTGCATTATAACGTGGTTTATTCGTGGCATCATAAGCAGTCTCAGTGCTATTAAGGATATTATCCTGCTGGTAGCCTCCGATAACATAGGGTGCTATATAGAAAGGCTTTTTCGATTCAAGTCCGTCGAATACAATTTCCTGTGCCTTAGAGGGACGGTAGGCACTCCATCTGCCCCAGTTGGGCGGTATAGCCGGATAAACATCAAGCTCATTGAGATGAGCAATATTACGGATGCAAATCAATCCCATGACCACCTCCCCGTTATTCTCTTTGAAACGCAGGCTTGAAAATGGTATCCTTATCTCTGCAAACCAGCCCCTGTCATTCTGAGTGGTCTTTACATCCCAGAAAGTGTTCCAACTAAGATTGAATGGTCCTTCATGAGGATTTCCACCAATGGCATCCTTGGATATTGTGAAATCACTCCTCAAGCCGGTAGGTGTTGTTACAAAACCGAGCCCGTTTTCCTTATCATCAAAAGTATCGAAGATCAGCATAAGGTCCTCTCCTGCCTGTCTTAGTTCATCGCGTTTCTTTGATGTAATAAGCATTTTTTCGGGATGGCTGTCGTATAACCTGGCTCCGACATAAAGGTAAGAATCATCGTAACAGAGCATAATCTCGCTCTTTTCTGAGGGTTTTTCACCAAACACCGGAGTATGCATAACCATATGCAGAGGCTTGATATTCTGCCAGCAGGGATCATTAACAACGCCATCAAACTGAAATTCTCCTTTTATCCTTGGAATTGTGACCTCTGCCTGGGAAAACGCAGTTGTACCAATACCAATAAAAAATCCTATCAAACAAATAATACCTTTTGATCCCCGCATATTATAATTTTGTGAATAAAATTTCCCGGCCCGCTAATCTAGAAATACTTATTAAAAAAACCTCAGGGAAAAGACAAAAAAGGGCTTTATTAAGGTGAATAAAGGATTAGCATCGATAAAACCTTAATTAAAAACTTTTCTTCCACAAAAAGCTTATCCCTCCCTCAAAATATAACACCTGAAATCCTTAAATGTTTAAACAGTTGATTAGCTGAGTAATGCACTATCGTATTTGCCTCAGAGCCTCCAACATTGCCACAACATTCTCAAATGGCACATTGGCCTGGATATTATGTACCGTATTGAATACGAATCCGCCTCTTTCATTAAGAATACTGCACTGCCTCTTCACCTGCTCCCTTACTTCCCGGGGAGTACCGAAGGCAAAGGCTCCCTGGGTATCAACACCACCCCCCCAGAAGACAATTTTGTCGCCGTATTTCTTTTTAAGATCCTGCGGATCCATGTTGGCAGCATTAATCTGGACCGGGTTAATAATATCGAATCCGGCATCAATAAAGTGGGACATAAGTGTTTCTACCGATCCGCAGGAGTGTTTGAAAGTCTTCCATTCCGTGTTGGCATGAATCCAATCGTTCATCTTCCTGTAATAAGGCAGCCATATATTATCGAATGTATCCGGTGAACAGAATGTAGAGTTCTGCGTTCCAAAATCGGTTCCACAAATAACTACTGCATCAACACTGTTACCTGTGGCCTGTTTCAGATGCTTCAGATTTTCTATTGCTATATCTGTCTGCCTGTCAAACACATCCTTTATATAGTCCTCCCTTGTAAGAGTGGAAATATACCATTCCTCAACCCCGCGAATTCCCTTAGGA
>JBJKPQ010000014.1:0-20492 GCA_046706305.1 Bacteroidales bacterium | reverse complement strand
TCAACCACAAGTACGATTATCAGGCCCGACAGGAAAACCCACCAGTTTAATGATGTTCTTTCCACATAATTACTCAGCCACTTGTGCAGATAAAAATAACTTATGGGGATTGCCGCCAGGGAGGCTGCAAGTGTCCATACAACAGAGTTGGAATATACCAGTACGAGTATTCTTGAGGTGGAGCCTCCCAATACTTTCCGTATTCCGATTTCTTTGGTGCGTCTTGCAAGACTTTGCGATACCAGTTGAAAGATACCCATCATTAATATTATCAGCGACAGGATGGCCCCCATGGCAGTCAGACGACCTATTCTGTCATCATCGGCATAATATTGATCATATATGCCCTTGGTAAGCCTTGTGTTAATAATGTAACCGGGATCGAATGATTTTAAAACCTGTCCAATTTTATTTAATGCTGCTGTCTGGCTGACATTGGGAGTCAGCCTTACCATTATAGTCCAGATAGCATCAGAATAATCTGTCAGGACAAGTGGTTGTACCGCCTTTGCCGCAGATTCATATCTGAAGTCCTTAACCACTCCTATCACATCCATTGGCCTGTCGAACATTACAACCTTTCTCCCGACAGCTGTTGTAAGTCCCAGTTTTTTCACGGCTGCCTCATTTAAAATAACCCCGTTTCTGTCCGCCGGCCTTTCCGGGTCAAAAAACCGTCCTTCTTTAAGTTTTACCTGTAGCAATTTGCACATCCCGGCATGTATCCTGTATTCATTTATTCCCATCATCTGCTCTTTAGGACTTTCCAGTAACCTTATTCCCTGTCCGCTCGTTCCTCCTCCTATAGTATGAGAAGAGGCTGCCACACCGGCAACTTCAGGAATACTCATAAGTTTATCCTTTATTGCAGGATACTGGCTTTTCATTTTACTGTTCAGGTTAAAAATATTTACCAGGCCGTCGGGATTAAAGCCTGGTGAAAGGTTTTTCAGGTAATGTATTTCCTTGTTGATTCCAAACAGCACTGTGAATAAAACAAGTGTTATGAGAAGCTGTAAACCTCCTGCTATATTCATAACATACTTTTTTCTGCCTGATTTTGCAGCCATGGATTTCATTACTGAAACAGGTTTCAGCCTGCTAAGGTAAATACCCGGATAGCTACCCGCAAAAACTACGGTAAGAAGGAAAACTATTGGAAGTGAAAATATGAATATTGGCTTTTTTAAAAGGTCTGCTGGAAACTGTCTCTGCATAAGCTTTCCAAACTCGGGCAAAAGGAATACTGCAAGAACGAAACCAATAAAAAAAGCTATTGTCACTATAATGGCTGCTTCGCTAAAGAACTGTCTGAACAACTTACCGCGGTCAGCCCCGTTTACCTTCCTTACGCCAATCTCTTTAGCCCGATCCTCTCCTTCAATTACGAAAAGGTTTACAAAATTTGTAAGTGCCATAAAAAGAACCATGAAAGCGATTAAGCCAACGAGCATAATTGTCTGCACACTACCTGAACGGGTCAGGTCCATCGACGCATCCGTATGCAGATGCAGACTTTTCAGAGGCTCAGTCTCAGAAGAAAAACCAGCATTGAAGGAGCTGAAACGGTCTTTCAACATCTTTGTGTTTTCCCCGTTTATCAATGCACATGTTTCCTTCTGATCAGAATTGGGATTCAGCAGGTAATAAGTAAAAAACTCCAGTCCGCCCAGATCGCTAAGGTAGCCTATAGCCTTCATCGGCATAAGAATGTCGAAAGTAAAATGGGTGTTTGCAGGAACATCCTCCATTACCGCAGATACGAAAAAGACCCTGTCGCCCATCATAAGCGATTTCCCTGTTGCAGTCTCATTTCCGAATATCTTTACGGCAGTATTTTTGGTAAGTACTATGGAATTAGGATCATCAAGCGAATGTATCAGGTTTCCTTCCACGGGCTTGAAGTTGAAAATTCTGAAAAATGTGGAATCGGCATATAAAAGCCTGTTCCCGTCAAATCGCGACTGGTCATGACTGATCTCCACATCTCCGCCGCGGTAGATCTGAACTGCATTTTCAATGCCCGGAACACTTCGTGGAATACTGGTATAAGCTGTCCTGAGGTTAATTGGATAAACCGACCTGTTCCCATTGTCAGTCCATATTGAATTCAACCTTACAATTCTGCCGGCATTCTTAAAATAACGATCATAACTCGATTCATGCAGGATAAAAACCACGAGTAGTATAGTGGCTGCCAGGCCAACCGATAATCCGATCACATTGGTAGCCAGTATCATTTTATTTCTTGCCTGCGAACGCAGTAGTTTCAGGATATTCATAATAATGTTTTTATTTGGCAAAAAATTATTAAATCTGCACCAGGGGGGTCAAAAAACATACCACTTTATCATACTGTTGAATTTCTGCATGTTACGATTGCCTCACAATTACATCTGTAAAAATATTTGGCGCTGGTAGTAAATATATTTGACAGAGAATCTGCTGAAAATAAAACATATATTCCCGAACAATTTTTGGTATTGATGAATTCATCATTTTGATTCTCCCGATTTTATTTTTATATTGTATTGGTTACTACTGACTTATTAAACCGGTCATGAGACTCAGCACTAGTAAAGGGGTTGTTTTGGGGATTGATCTGGGAGGTACCAAGCTTGCTTCCGCATTATTTGACTTTAAAGGCAACGTCATTTACAGGGCAACAAGGAAACTTGAAGGGAGAAAGGGCCGCGCAGCAGGAGAATTAGTTACCGGAAGTTTAAAGGATTCCATTGATTTTGCCGAATCGAAGGACAAAAAAGTTTATTCGATAGGCATATCGGTTCCCGGCATCAGTTATAAACGAAGGGGAACGGTATGGGCACCCAACATCCGCGGGTGGGATGATTACCCCCTGATGAAAGAGATTAAGGAATTATGCGGCAAAGCACATGTAATCATAGAGAGTGACAGAGCCTGCCATATTCTGGGGGAAGTATGGAAAGGGAATGCCGTTGGCTGCAAAAATGCAGTATTTATTGCTGTTGGCACAGGTATAGGTGCAGGCATACTTGTAAATGGTGATATCCTTCGAGGGAACAATGATATATCAGGGGCTGCAGGATGGATGGCTCTTGAAAGGCCGTTCAGGGAGCAGTACATAAGTTGTGGATGCTTCGAATACCATGCTTCAGGAGAAGGAATTGCCAGGGTGGCCCGTGATTACCTGGCCAGCGACAGGTCGTATAAGGGAGTACTCTCAACCATGGATCCTGCCCAAATTACTTCTCATGAGGTAATAAATGAATTCTGGAAAGACGATCTGATTGCAAGGAAGGTCATCGGTGAAGCCGTTCAATACTGGGGAATGGCAGCCGCCAACATTATCAGCCTTCTTAATCCCGGAAAGGTTATTTTCGGTGGAGGATTATTCGGCCCGCTTAAGGACCTGATACCTGATATTAAAGCGGAGGCAACAAAGTGGGCCCAGCCAATAGCAGTAAGACAGGTAATATTCGATGCTTCTGCACTTGGAAGTGATGCTGCTATTTTTGGAGCGGGTTACATGGCATTGAAAGAAATTAACATACACCAACCCTGAACGGAAAAAAATGCAAAACAAGAAACTCATTTTCCTTTCCTCCTGTGCAGGAATGCTCCTCTTCGGGATATGTATGATCTCTCTCGGGTCAATGGCTCCTTCACTCAGGGATAAATTCATCCTGGATGATATTGCCTCCGGAGCCATGTTCTCCGTTTTGCCTTTTGGCATCCTTGCCGGATCTCTGATTTTCGGACCTGTGGTGGACAGAAGGGGTTACAAAATGCTGTTATCTCTTTCCTGCATAATTCTCGGGGCAGGTTTTGAAGGGATAGCACTTGCATCGACTACGGCATTCCTTAAGCTTTTTATTTTTATGATAGGTTTAGGAGGAGGAGCTATAAACGGAGCAACAAATTCACTTGTCTCTGATATAAGTGACAGCGGCAAAGGAGCCAACCTCAGTCTTTTGGGTGTCTTCTTTGGTATCGGAGCTCTTGGGATGCCACTCGTTCTTGGTATCATGGAGCAAAGGTTCAGTTTCGAATCAATAATATCTGTCATTGCACTTATGTCAGTGGCAACAGGTATTATATATCTTATTATCAGACTCCCTGAGCCAAAACAGGTCCATGGTATTGAAATGAAATCCCTGCTACTGTTCTTCAAAGACAAGGTTCTTCTTCTTATTGCTCTTTTTCTGTTCTTCCAGAGTAGCTTTGAAGGCATCATGAACAACTGGACAACGACATATATGATATTATATCAGGGTGTTACATCGAAAATTGCGTTATTCACCCTTACACTTTTTGTATCAGGAATGACCGTTATGCGACTCCTGGCAGGAACAGCATTAAGGAATATAAAGATTAAAAAAATTATAACAATATCTTTCATCCTTATTCTTATAAGTATAATATTAATAAAGAGTTCCGTATCCACATCCCTGGTCATGGCGGGATTTATGCTTACTGGAATCGGCCTGGCTTATGGTTTTCCAACAATGCTCGGTTTTGTCGGGGAACGTTATGCTGAACTTTCAGGAACGGCTTTCAGCTTTGTAATTTCGATTGGCCTGATTGGAAATATGTCACTGAATTTTTCAATGGGACTGATAGCCCAGAGGTCAGGAATATCAAGTATGATACCTGTTATCCTGGGACTCTCGTTTTTCCTTATAGTACTATTTTACATTATAATAAAACTTCAGGGAAAATAAAGCCTCTTTCTTAACAGGGTACCCCGGAGTTCATATCAATAAAATGGAATAATTATTTAATAAAGTAAAAATTATGTTAGCACAACAATGGCTCAGTAATGCAAGGTCAATTATGACCCGCATTGAGGAAACACAGATTGAAAATATCAGGAAAGCTGCCGGACTGATGGCAGACACAATTGAATGCCAACGCTGGGTACATACCTTTGGTTGCGGGCATGCCACCCTGCCAATAGAAGAGATGTATCCGAGAATAGGCGGGTTTGTCGGGTTTCATCCCATGATCGAACTGCCCCTGACCTTCTTTACACGGATCACGGGAGAAATGGGTGTACACCAGTTTGTCTTTCTTGAGAGAGTAGAGGGTTATGGTGTTGAGATCATGAAGGGTTATGATTTTGACGAACGAGATGTGATGTGGCTCTTTTCACATTCGGGGATTAATAATGTTAATATAGATGTTGCTCTTGAGGCAAAAAAGAAGGGTATGAAGGTAGTAGTTTTCGGAGCAGAAGCCGCTGCAAAAGGAAGGAAATCGAGACATTCATGCGGTAAGACAATTTTTGACCTGGCAGACGTTGTAGTTGACACATGTGCCCCTCTTGAAGATGCCTCAGTAATACTCAAAAATCACCAGGACAAAATTGGTCCGGTGTCAACAATGGCCTTCGTGACCTGTGTATGGATGACTATAACCACTGTAGCTGAGATGCTTGCAGAACGGGGCGTTAAGCTGTACATACACCCTTCACATAATGTTCCCGGCGATGATACAGCACGAGAGCGACTGGATGAAGCATTGGCCGAGTATAAAAAACGAATTGCAGGAGTTTAAGACCTATAACAGGAATTTTTACAGCCCGGTCTTTCCGGATCAATAAGCTCTTTCCGTATATTTTTTGGTTTTATTAACAATTTTTTAAATACCCTTTTTAAAATTAAATTGTTAGTGATTTAGTTCTAATAAAATATTCTGATACAATGGAAACAAAAAAACAGTATACAGTTACTAACCTTGGACCTATGAACGAAATAACCAGGGTCATGTTAAAAGACACGCTTGGGCTGACCGGTGCCGAGATATCCGCAAACCGAATGCAGCCCGGTGCATCAAGTGCTTTTGCCCATGCTCATAAGCGAAATGAGGAGATATATCTTTTTACTTCAGGAAAAGGGCTATTCTGGTTAGACGGAGAAGTCGTTTCAGTTAAGGAAGGAAGTGTCGTAAGGGTACCTCCTGCCACCTTCCGTTATCTTAAAGCCGACGAAAAGGAGGCCTTGTCATATTTTTGTGTACAGGGTGATGAAGGATCCCTTGTACAGGCAAGCAGGGATGACGGGATAAGGTCTGATTCAATACCTCAGTTCTGAACAATTGAATACGGGATACTGCTCTCTCTCCTTTAAACATTTATTATTTACTGTTGTTTATTAATAACCATCATACAACCATATGGATGGCAAACACATAAAATAAATGACCAGAAGTAATAAATACAGACCGGTTTCAATGTATTTGCTGTTACTGATAAGTTTCACAAGTATTCTATCAATTTCAGCCTGCGGCGAAACTGCTTCAAACATTAAAAATATGAAACAGGAAGGTAAATCAGTTACTACAGGTGATGAAGTCACTGTTCAGGATGATTCAAATGCAAATGATACTATCACTTTAGGCGGAGGGTGTTTCTGGTGTGTTGAAGCTGTTTATGAAAGACTTGCAGGAGTTATAAGCGCAGTCTCGGGTTATTCAGGAGGAAATGTTAAAAATCCTTCATACGAGGAAGTATGCACCGGGCTTACAGGACATGCTGAAGTTGTTCAGATAGCTTTTGATTCTACAAAAGTTTCCCTTGACGAGATACTTAAGGTCTTTTTTTCTGTCCATGATCCCACAACGCTGAACAGGCAGGGCAATGATGTTGGGACCCAATACAGGTCCGTTATTTTTTACAGGAATAATCACCAGAAAGAAGTTGCAACTTCAATTATTAATGCCCTCGACAAAGAAAATGTCTACGACAGCCCGGTTGTTACCCAGGTCGAACCTTTTACAAAATTCTATAAAGCTGAGGATTACCATCAGGAATACTATGATAACAATAAAAATCAACCTTATTGCAGGTTAGTCATTCAGCCCAAACTGGAAAAATTCGAAAAAATCTTTAAAGACAGGCTTAAGAAGTGATTTATTAAGTATCCTCAAACCATTTCCATAAGAAAAACACGGTTTGTCTTTTTGAATATTTCCTATTTCTACATAAAATAGCTTTACGTCGACACAGAAGAGATAATCTACAGATATTCATTAGATTTGGTTAGATTCAGTATTACTCTGCCTCTGATCATTTATTTTTATCTGTTCTAACCTAAATCTATATCTCTATGACTGACAAAAAAACCGAAAAAGAAGATTCAGTAAACAAATCCTTTTCCAGGAGGAAGTTTATTAAGACCACAGCCGCTGCTACTGCTGCATTTACTATAATACCAAGCGTGGCTATGGGGAAAAAGCTGGGGTACCAGGCACCCAGCGACACTCTTAATGTTGCTCTGATTGGATCGGGCAACCAGGGATCAGGCGATATTACAAGTATCTGTAAGGTTGAAGTACCATCAGCCCAGCGTAATCCTTTTGGAATGGCATCAAAGCCAGGCACCGAAAGGCTCGTGGCTGTTTGTGATGTTGACTGGGGTTACGGACCTGTGCAGGGTACATTTGAAAAATTTCCCAGTGCTAAAAAATACAAAGACTGGAGGAAGATGTATGATGAGATGGGCAAATCGATCGATGCCGTAGTTGTTGCAACAGCTGATCATAACCATGCCAATCCTACAGCTACAGCCATTACAATGGGAAAACATGTTTATACAGAGAAACCGCTTACACACTCTATATATGAGTCGCGCCTGCTGACAAAACTCGCTAAGAAGTATGGTGTTGCAACACAGATGGGAAATCAGGGTTCTTCAGGCGATGGAGTCAGGCAGGCTGTGGCCTGGGCATGGGCAGGTGAAATTGGTGAAGTCCGCAAAGCCGATGTATGGACAAGTCGTCCGATTTGGCCCCAGGGTCTTGATACACCATCTGAAGCTATGAAAGTGCCAAAAACACTGGATTGGGACCTGTTCATAGCCCATATGCCTTTCAGGCCTTATAATTCGGCATACCATCCATGGAATTTCAGAGGCTGGTGGGATTTTGGAACAGGTGCATTTGGCGATATGGCCTGTCATAATATGCACCCTGTTTTCAAAGTCCTTAACCTGGGTTATCCTACACAGGTACAGGGCCAGTCAACAACATTAAAGAAAGATGCCTGTCCGCACGCACAGGTTGTTAAAATGATCTTCCCCTCACGGCCCAATCTCCCCAACATGGCAATGCCTGAGGTGGAAGTGACATGGTACGACGGAGGCTTCCATGCTATGATACCTGATACACTCCCCCAGGGAAAACAATGGCAGGGTGAAGGCTGTGCACTTTACGGAACAAAAGACACACTGGTACTCGGAAGTCATGGTTCCAGCCCTTACCTGCTCTCAGGCAGGACCCCCTCTTCGCCGGAAATACTTAGGGTAATTCCCGACAATAACCACTACCTCGACTGGGTAGCTGCATGTAAAGACCCTGACCTGCGCGACAAAACGGCTTCTCATTTTGGTGAAGCAGGACCCTTTAACGAAATGGTACTCATGGGTGTTCTGGCAGTCAGACTTCAGAAACTAAACAGGATACTTGAGTGGGACGGACCAAACATGACATTCACAAATATAGCCGATGATGAGAAAGTATCCACATGGTCAGAAATGTTTGATATAGGCAAGATGATGGCTGCAGCCAATGCAGCTGCTAAAAGTGCCGGTGGTGCAGGAAAAGGTGCTCAGCGCCCGGCAATGCCGGGAATGCCGGGTTTTGAGGATCCCAGTTCAAGAAATGTGAAAGAATTTACTTCTTCACTTATCAGGCATGAATACCTGAACGGCTTCAAATTGCCAGATATGCCCGCGTAATAATATCAGATAGTTTAAGGCTGTCTCCGTAAAAATCCGGAGACAGCCTCTTTTGTCGATGCGTGCCTTTTCACTATTTTTGTCCATTCACGTGATGAGCAGAAAAAAGAAATTACTCCGGAGCCAGATGGATAACAAAACAGGACTGTTATTTCGTTACAGGATATGGTGGCATATCCTGTTCTGGATTGTATGGTACTTTTTCTATATCATTACATATAGCTATGGTACTCCTGAGAAGGTTCAGTTCCTCCAGAACCTGTACCTCCTGCCTGTAAGGATGGCAGCAACATACCTGCTGCTTTACTGGATACTGCCAAAATTTCTTCTCAGAAGGAAATATTTTCTCTTTACCGTTATAACCGCAGGACATGCAGTACTCTTCGGATTGTCAATCTGGTTTGTCCTTTATCTGGCAACCGACATGCATTACAGGGAAACTCTCCCGTTTATCAGATCTATTGTATTAAACTACCAGATACCGGCAACTGCAGCAGCGATATACATGTTTAAGAGATGGTACCTTATTCAACAATACTCCCTGAACCTTGAAAAAGAAAAGCTGGAGGCTGAACTTAAATTCCTGAAATCGCAAATCCATCCGCATTTTCTCTTCAATACCCTTAACAACCTGTATGCCCTTACTCTTAAGAAATCGGATCTCGCACCCGATATGGTTATTCAGCTTTCAAACCTCCTTGAATATATGCTGTATACAGGGAAAGAATCTGAAGTAAAACTGGCTGACGAATTAAACCAGATAAGAGGATATATTGATCTTGAAAAGCTTCGGTTCGGCAAACGTCTTAAAATCAGCCTGGACATAGATGATAATTTTGATGACCTGCTGATCGCACCATTAATACTGTTGCCTTTTGTGGAAAATAGTTTTAAGCACGGACCGGTTAACGACCATAAATCGCCATTTATATCTCTGAAAGCAGAAACAACCAGTAATCACCTGCATTTCACAATCAGCAATTCTTATAATAATGCAGAGGGAAAATTTGAAAAATACACTGAAAGAATCGGCCTCAAAAATGTAAGAAGAAGACTGGAGCTTATCTATCCACAAAAACATCAACTAGTGATAACGCAGGAACATGATAATTTTCAGGTCGATCTTAAGCTCGACCTGAACACCATGAAAAACAAACCACGGAAATGAAATTCAGTTGCATAATAGTAGATGATGAACCTCTTGCAATAGAAGTTATAAAATCGCACGCAGAGAGGGTGGGTATCTTTCGTATTGTTGCTGAATGCAGCAATGCATCTGAGGCTTACCAGGCGCTTGTTGCCGAAAAACCAGACCTTATGTTCCTTGATATTCAGATGCCCGGATTAAAGGGAATAGATTTTCTTAAGACACTGGCTGATCCGCCAAAAGTGATACTGACGACCGCTTACCGCGATTATGCACTTGAAGGTTTTGAGTTGAATGTATTGGATTACCTGCTAAAGCCGATTTCGTACGACAGGTTCCTGAAAGCTGTGGACAAGTTCCGGGTAAGCGACACCGTGCAATTCAGAAACAGTAGCGACCAGGATTTTATCTACCTGAATATCAATAAAAAAATCCATAAAATTATTATAAATGATATTATTTATGTTGAAAGTATAAAGGATTACCTTACTATTCATACTACTCAAGGCGATATTGTAGCAAAACATACCCTTTCCTCATTTGAACTTTTACTTCCAGCCGACAAATTTGTAAGGATTCACAGGTCATTTATCGTGTCAGTTGGGAAAATTAAGAGTTTCAATGCCCATTCCATCGACCTGGGAATTAAGGAGCTTCCAATTGGGAGTAATTTCCAGGCAAAGGTGTTTGAAAAGCTTGATTATCCTCATTTCGGTATTTGATTAGTAATTTCGTCGTCGTTAATATCACTTTTATATGCAGAAGTGTTATGTGTGTCGACCGGCAATAAAACACTTCGTTCTATTTGTTAGATTTAATCCCGGTTTATAATTCAGGACTTCTTTTTTTCAGGACATCACCTGATATCGTAGAAATAGTAACATAATAAAAACTGAAACACTAAGTATCATGAAAAAAACCTTGCATTTGGGTATCACGGCACTTATGGTGCTCCTCGTACTGCTCATTACTTCCTGCTCAACAACCAAAACGAAAAAACACCTTGGAATAGCAACTTATTCCGTTAAGGGTCTTGAATCTGACATTGAAGGATCATTCAAGGCTCTTGAAGATGACGGATATGTTGTTATGGAGATTTCAAACTATGATGCTTCTAAAGGCACAGTAGCAGGTTATACTCCTGCCGATTATGCTGCACTGGCAGAGAAATACGGAATGAAGATTATTTCAAGCCATGTACGTGCTGAATTTGATGTAAAAGATGTAGACGGTTCACTCGCTGCATGGGATAAAGTATTTGAAGATCACAAAGCAATGGGCTGTAAATATGTTGTTTTGCCAATGTTCTTCTGGTCTGGCAATATTGACACTCTTAAGTTGCAGTGTGACCTGTTAAATAAAATCGGTGAAGAGGCAAATGCCAAAGGACTTAAATTCGGTTACCATAATCATAACATGGAATTTGCCAAAGTAGCCGGCACCGACCAGGATTATGAAGATTTCCTTATTAACAATACAGATCCGGATAAAGTGTTTTTTGAACTGGATGTATACTGGATAACAGTTGGCGGAGAAGATCCTGTTGCTTATATGAAAAAATATCCCGAACGCATTAAAGTCCTGCATATTAAAGATGATTATGTTATCGGGGCCAGTGGAAAAATGGACTTTAAAGCCATCTTCGAACAGTTCTACAAAAATGGTTATAATGACTGGTTTGTAGAAATTGAAGATAAAATGACCCCTGAGCAAAGGGAACAGAATCTTGAAAGGATGAATATGATGAAGCAGATGCAGGCCGATGGTGCAGCCAATCCGTTTGCCAGGCGTCCGCAACGTCCCCCGCAGAATGACAAAAAGGGCGAACAGGCTTCAGACAGCACTTCGCGTCGCCAGGCCCAGGGCCGACGTCAGCAGGATCCGCAGGTTGTGGCACAGAAACTGAAGGATTCACTTGAAGCTATCAAGGAAAGTGCCGAATACCTCGAAAAAGCTGACTTCGTTAAATAAGAAAGGATTGCTTGTTTAAGGTAATCATACTCTCTGACAAAAAAGCCATCCATGTGCAACCAGCACAGGATGGCTTTTCGATTAGAACCAGGTTATTCTGTTTTATATCTGACAACGATACAAATATTGCAATATTCGGTAAGAGGAATAATATTTATTTCTGCAAGTAATTTCAGGCTCCGAACCAACGTTTGAATTCAGATATCCTGGCTTTGCTTATGAGGATTTTTTCAGGAACCCTGACTTTAAGATTTACTGAAAGCCTGTTGTTAAACCAAAGATCTATATCCCTGACAGCAGATCTTGATATTATATATTGCCTGTTGGCCCTGAAAAAAATATCAGGTTTTAACATCTCCATAAGTTCATCAAGGGTATAATCGATATAATATGATTTTTCATCATACGTTATTGCTTTAACTACCCCCGTATCAATAAAAAGGCAGGCGAGATCGTCTGTATGGACAGGGATAAGCTTATCTCCTTTTGCCGGAACAAGGAAATGTGTTTTATATTTTACGTCCTGACGGAAAGTATTAATCAGGTTTTCTAGGTCAGCCTTTATTTTGTCAGAAGAGGAAAAAACCTTAAGCTTCCTGAGAGAATCCTTCACATCTTCAACCTCAATAGGTTTCAAAAGGTAATCTATACTGTTAACCCTGAAAGCCCTGAGTGCATACTCATCATAGGCTGTGGTAAATACAACAGGGCAATTGACGGAAACATGGTTAAAAATCTCAAAAGCCAGTCCGTCAGCAAGGTGAATATCCATGAATACGATATCCGGAGCATTAGAGGTCCTGAACCATTCTACAGTATCGGATATGGAATCAATAACCCCGACAACAGTAATATCGCCTACCTGCTCAAGTACCTGTCGCAGATGTTTTGAGGCAGGTATCTCATCCTCTATGATAAGAGCCTTCATTATTTATGTTTTAATAAGCGGTATTTCCACAATGAATTTATTGTCTTTCTGACTGATAACAATCTCTTTCCCCAATAACAATCTAAATTGTTTTGAAAGATTGGCAAGGCCTATACCGGTACCCTCTTCTTCCGATAACTTTTTCTGAATCTCATTCCTAACCATCAGATTTCCACCGTCAGTTGTAATAATATCAATTGCCAGCGGCTTTTTGCTACTTATAATATTATGTTTGATTGCATTTTCAACAAGAGTCTGAATAGTTAGTGGTGGAAGCCTGTACTCATAAAAATCTTCATTTATTATTGTATTGATTACAAGATTTTTATCATACCTTATTCTTATCAGATACAGGTATGATTCCATAAAAAGCATCTCTTCCTTAAGGGTTACCAACTGTTTTTCGTTACTCTGCAAGGTGTACCTGAGTGCTTTGGATAAGCTGCTCACGTAATTCTGGGCCTTACTCTCGGATTCCTGAATCAGTATTTTTAATGTTGTAAGAGAATTGAAAAGGAAGTGCGGGCTCAACTGGTTTTTAAGTGACTCATACTGGCTTTGAAGTGCCTCTCTTTTTAAGGCTTCATTCTCTACCTGCATTGTCTGTCTTTGAAATATAAGACGTATAATAAGAACACAACCTACCACCAGCGCCGAAACAAAGAAATTTATCAGATCAAATTCACTTTTCCGGCCGTGTCCCGATGGTCTCTGATCAAGGCTGATCAAGGCGGAAAACAACAAATGGTTAAGAATATAGACTGACGCTACAGTGAGTACAACGGCCAGTATTATATTAACAACTTTCAGATGACCATGTTTTTCAACAGGTTTAAGTATGAAGAAATTCATGGCAAACATCAGAAATGCAATCAAAAATGTTGCAACAAGTTCTACCATGAAATGTGAGAAGTATCCGCTAAAACCTGGTTCATGATGGCTGCCTGATTCACTGAATACCATGTTCATAACCATTGGAAAGCGAATTGTCAGGGCAATGGCAAGCGAGAGAAAGAAGACTATAATAAAATACTGTCTGACCAGGTTAGCTCTCATCAGTTTATACAGGTTTGTTAAGTATACATCTTAAAATCATCCGTAAAAAATTATTCCACTGTAAAGATACATTTTGCCTGCTTCATGTTGTCCTGTTTCGTGTGAAACTGCAAAATTAAGTACTGAACTCTCCTATATGACACTTGATTATTTGACAACCATGTCATAAAAAAAGATAACAGCCAAAACAGGGCGCATCTTAAAACTTTCATTAATACACATTGTTATATAAATGATTTAATGCAAAACGGGATGAAAAGAAAATATACACCCGTGAAACAAAACACAGATTATCATGAAACTCAGACAGGCAATTTTCCAGATCTCCCTGTTATTTCTGTCATCACAGGTCATTGCACAGGATAATCTTATCAGCCATCAGATCGGTGCTGTAAAAGATATTCGCATAACAGGGAAAATAATTTCTATTAAAACGGTGGATAACAGAGATGTACAGTTCAGTGTATATGCTCCTGATATCATAAGAGTCAGGATAGCCCCTTCAGGCATGAAAGAAGGTCCATCGTTTGCTGTAATACGGGATGCTAATTCCGGATTTAAAAAGATAACAAAAGGTAAAACTAATATTGAATTACTTACCGACTCACTGAAGGTTATCGTTCAAAAGAACCCGCTAAGAATAGATTTTTATAATTCAAAGGGGCAGTGGCTTGATGGTGATTCTCCGGAACTTGGAGTATCGTGGCAGGGAGAAGAGGTTACCAGCTATCGTAAACTCTTCGGTGATGAAAGATTTATTGGGCTCGGGGAAAAAACAGGCCCGCTAAACAGGCGTGGCATGTCGTATGTTAACTGGAACACAGACGCCCCCGGTTACGGAGTCAATCAGGATCCACTATATTCCACTATGCCTTATTTTCTTGGCATTCATTCCGACAATTTGTTCGGAATATTTTTTGACAACAGTTACAAATCATTTTTTAATTTCGGCGGCTCCACTGATGATTCGATGTATTTCTTTGGTGCTGAAGGAGGTGCAATGGACTACTATTTCATTGGTGCTTCGACTGTAGCCGGACAAATCTCCGATTATACATGGCTCACTGGAAGAATGGAAATGCCGCCCCTATGGAGCCTTGGTTACCAGCAATGCCGCTATAGCTATATGAGTCAGCAACAACTGCTTTCTACCGCAAGGAGAATGAGGGAAGACAGTATCCCCTGTGATGTTTTCTATTGTGACATTGATTATATGAGAGGCTACAGAATATTTACATGGAATCCCGTTACATATCCTGACCCGAAGGCTCTGACTGATTCGCTGAAAGCGATGAACATGCATCTCGTAACAATTATAGACCCGGGGATAAAAATTGATTCAAATGATTATAAACCATATGCAACAGGGCTGGCAAACGGGTACTTTGTCAGGTATCCGGATGGCAGGCCGTATACAGGCAGTGTTTGGGCAGGCAGAAGTCATTTTCCCGATTTTACGCGTGATGCTGTGAGAAAATGGTGGGGAGAAAATTTCAAAGT
This sequence comes from Bacteroidales bacterium, assembly GCA_046706305.1. Classification (GTDB taxonomy): domain Bacteria; phylum Bacteroidota; class Bacteroidia; order Bacteroidales; family VadinHA17; genus LD21. The sequence goes on along the minus strand of JBJKPQ010000014.1, from coordinate 5,173 downwards.
ACTGGTTAATGCAGGAGTAACAGGATTCTGGAATGACATGAACGAACCGTCTGCATGGGGGCAGGACATACCACCGCTTATTGAATTTGGTGAAGGGGAAAACACTACCACCCTGAAAAAATCCCGTAATATTTACGGCATGCAAATGGCAAGGGCTACTTATGAAGGGACAAAATTACTGCTCAATAACAACCGGCCTTTTGTACTAACGAGGGCTGCCTACTCCGGCATACAGAGGTATTCGGCTATGTGGACAGGCGATAATAATCCCACAGACGACCACATGCTCCTGGCTTACCGGATGATTAACAGTATGGGGCTTACAGGTGAGGCATTTGATGGTGTAGACATTGGCGGATTTATTGGGAACCCCACACCTGACCTCATGGTAAGATGGATGTCCCTCGGAGTTTATACCCCTATGTTCCGGAACCACACGGCAAAAGGGAACACATCACACGAACCATGGGCATGGGGTGAAAATAACGAGATACTTATGCGACATTTTATCGAGACACGCTACAGGTTGCTTCCCTATTTATATTCTTCTTTTAATGAGGCAGTAAAAACAGGCATGCCTGTTAACCGTACACTGGCTATTAACTACACTTATAATAATATGGTTTATGACCGGAGATTTGAAAATGAATTTCTGTTTGGACCATCAATGCTGGTTGCTCCAGCCGCAAGTTATGATAAGGCTATTCAGGTTTATCTTCCTCATGGAAAATGGTATCGTTTTGGCAGCGATACTGAATATGATGGTAACCAGGTTATCTGGGCAAGCTCTCCGTTATACGATTTACCTGTCTTCATCAAGGCAGGTGCCATTATCCCTATGCAGAATGTAATTGAAAGTACAAAAGACAAGGGAGATGGCATCCTGATGCTCAACATATGGTACGGCAATAAGCCCTCCAGCTTCACCTATTATGAGGATGACGGTACAACATACAAGTATAAAGAGGGAAGTTATTACGAACGTAATATCCTATTCAGTCCCTCAAAAAAAACTATTACTCTTGATAATATCAGCGGCAGTTACAATTCAAGGTTTCATACAGTTGAGTTTATACTTCACGGTTTCCCATCGGGACTGAAATACAGTGTTAATGGCAATGGTATTACTGCGAATTACAGTGGCACGACCACAATTATCCGGACACCTGATATTAGAAGTATGATAAGCTTAAGCTGGTAAAATATCCGTTTCAATATTAAGGCTTAAGGAGCTACAAGTCCTGAGATATCAGGTTTTACAGGATCCTGCATGAAGCTGTATTTCCTGCTGATCAACACCCTGTCTCCGTCAAATGTACATGTGATTGTCTCGGTATGAGGACTCTCAATATATCTCAGCGTCAGTTCCAGGCTATCAGAATTACGGAACCTGAAGATCCCGGCTGTTTTTACAGGAGGCAGGCCCTGGAAATACCCTTTTTCACCCATCAGAAGGTTTGGTCCGGGTAATGTTGTTGTACCGAGAGCCCAGTTTTGCTTTCCAAAAGAGAAATCATAACTTTTCCCGTCTACTTTCATTTTAACAATACAAATATCTCCTGCAAAATTGAATGATATATTTTCAATATTACTTTTGTTATCATCCAGGTTGTAATTTTTGCCATTGATAGTATGTTCGAGTTCCGCACCGGTTCCGGGTTCCGGTAACTTCACTGCAAGAGAAGACAGTTTCTGCTTCAGATCAGCATCCGATGAACTGTTTCCAGGCAGAGGGCCATCTTTGAGTGCAGGTAAAAGATATTTCCACACCAGATTAAGTTCACCCTGCATATCAGCTGTTTCACAAGTTATTGCAATAACGGCATCTTTACCCGGTAATACAATAATATACTGCCCATAAGCGCCGTCGGCACGAAAGGCATCGTGCCTGCATCTCCAGAACTGGTAGCAATATCCCTGCATCCAATCGCTTTTGTCACGTATTGAATCAGCTATTCCGGGTGCCTGGTCAATTTTATATGTTGTTGCTTCTTTTACCCACTCCGCTGGTAAAATTTGCTTGCCTGCCCACATTCCGTTCTGAAGGTAGAACTGTCCGAATTTGGCCATATCTTCTGTCTTCAGCCTGAGGCCCCATCCCCCTGTATTTATACCCATTGGGTCTGTCTCCCAGTCCATCCCCTTAATAGAAAGAGGGGTAAAAAATCGTGGGGTCAGGTAATCAATCTCCTTCTCACCAGTTACCTTTTGTACAATGGCAGATAACATATAAGATGCCATTGAGTTATAAAGGAATCTTGTTCCCGGCTTATAAACAACAGGGCGGTCGAGAAATGCTTTCACCCAGTTGGTGTAATTCTGTGGAATTATAAAAGTCGGATCAGGATCCTGGCCTGCCGACATTGTAAGAAGATCCTTTACCTCCATGTCTTTAAGATTCTGACTTACAGTGTCAGGTAACGACTCAGGGAAAAATGAGATTACTTTGTCTGTTACCTTAAGTTTACCGTCGCTTACTGCAAAACCTACTGCTGTTGAAGTAAAGCTTTTACTCGTTGAATAAAGTGTATGCTTTAAATCCGGAGCATATGGATACCACCAGCCTTCTGCCACAACTTTCCCATGCCTAACTACCATGAGGCTGTGAAATTCATGTTTGCTGCCTGCTGCTGCTTCCAGGAAATCATTTATACCTTTCGAATCCACTCCCTCAGCAGAAGGATTACTTCTTGGCAGACTCCCGTCAGTCAGTGTCTGTGAACCGGTACTACATGAAACTAAAAGAGATAATATCAGCAAGAGTACCGACATACGTTTAACTGCAGCTAAATTTTTCATTTTTATGGGTTTAATATAAGGTTAGTATATTCTCCGGTGACTTTTTAAATCCTAAATGTAATTTATATTAAAAAACATAACTTAACATTAATCATCCCTGCTCCATTTTAATTTTATAAACCTATCAGTCCCTTACGTTGAAAATCCTGACAGGTCCCAGTAGTCCTGATGGCATAAGAGGTGAGTCAGCCTGATAAAAAGGCATAGTGGTATAAGTTATCTTATTCTTCACTCCCGGTTGTGCATCACCTATCAGCCTGTTGACCCAGAGATTTGTAACCTTTATCTCTAACTTATTATTACCTGTAGTAAGAGCTTTTGTTATATCCACCCTGAAAGGCTTTCTCCATACAGTACCCATATCTTTACCATTTACAAGAACAACTGCTATGTTTTTGACATCGCCCAGGTCTATCCAGATACGGCCTCCCCGTGCAAACCAGTCCGCGGGAGCTTCAATTGTTCTTTTATAAGTCCCTGTTCCCGAGAAATATCTTACGCTGTCATTTTTATTTTCCGCCCAGGAGACAAGTGAGTTTAATATTATACTATCGGGTGCGCCTCTGTCTTTCTGGAAAGACAGATTCCAGTCATTATTTATCACAGCAAGCTGACGTTCAACAGGAGGAGGTACTGTGGATGAGGTGCTGGTAGTCCTGCCCCTGAAAACAACAAAAAGAGCATCTGCGGGTCCCATAACAAGAGGTATTTTTGTAATTCCCTTTTCCCTGGTAAAGGATATCTGGCGTATATCGCCCGTAACAGGGTCCCAAATTTCGGGACGGAGGCCATCAATTCTGAACACACTGTTTATTGTGTCATAATCATTTAATCTGTTATTTACCCAGTAAATATCTCCATCCTTTATCCTCCGGTGTACAAAAAGGACACGACTGCCCGGTTGTGAACCGGAATATACAAAATCGGGTGCTATCTTAAGTTCAGATAAGACCTGCGAAAGGCCCTGCCCTGTGTATACTTTCCCTTTGCCATATGATTTGTAACCCGGCTCTTCCGGCCATATCTTATCCACCAGATCCTTAAATTCATTCTGATCATCTTTAAGGCTGGGTGAAGTTACAGGTCTCGGACCTGTAACCAATGCTCCTTCCTTAACAAGTTCGCCTATTTTCCGAAGAACAGGCAGTGACATATATATACTGTTGGAATCGAGGGCCAGAACCCTGTAATCTGTCCCGCCCGGGGAGGTCAGTTCACCATTTTTAACAGATATGACATTTGTTAGTGCATCAGCATTTACAAAATCCCAGTTATATCCTTTGGGAATATCAGGCAGCTTCCTGTTAAACAGTCCGGTTATGTTATTATCCTCCCCATAGTAATAAAGAATGTCAGCTACAAAATGGCCCTGCTGAAGCATATATGAGCTTCGGGCCAGGTAATCTACCCATGGTTTTGCCTCTTCAGCCCATGTTTCGTTCCGGGTAAACCACTGGCCAAATGGTCCGAGACCCAGTCCCGGGATCTTGTCATCAACCGGTTGATGTACGGAAGTGTGAATGACAAACCTGTTAAGACCGTTTGCCAGTTCCATATCGGCTGTTGGCTTAAGAGTCTCCGGCGACCAGGCCCAGGCAGTACCTATTGCGGTAAGTGATTCCGCAGCCACAAGGTTCTGGCCGTAAATATGCGACACTGATGCCGATTCCCTAACATCTGCCTTGTAATCAACTGATACTTCTGTTCCGGGGGTAAAGCCTCCCGGGGTCCATGTTGCACTCATCGGAATATCAGCCTTTGCCTTAACCTGCATACCATCAGCAATAAATGCCCTTCCCGATTCATGCGATTCCGAATACCGTCCCATATCTCTTTTTTTAAGGATAGCTGTTAACTGGTCGTAATGATTCTCAGCAGTGAGATCGGCAATAGTCCTTCTGAAGTCCCAGAGAAACCTGTCGCTGGCTTCTGAGCTCTCAACGACCTGTCCGGTCAGAACCGGCAACCATGGAACAATATCATATCCACGTCTTTTTACAAATTCTGTCAACATGCTGTCTGTCCAGTTCTGTACCCCGGCTTCCCAGCTGTCGGTGATGATATACTCAAGTCCTCTTTTACCCATCAAACCACCGGTGGCATCTTTATACTGGCCGAGATAATTATTGAAATATGACCTGACATAAGATGCATTCAGCTTATCTACTTCCAGTCCGGTTGCCTCCGGAGAAGCAGGCGAATTTTGGTGCCCTGTCAGGGAATACCCCAGTCTTACCACCACCCATTTCCCTTCGGGAGGAGTCCAGTCGAGTGTCCCGTCGGGCTGCACCTTGCCGGACAGATCAACAACATCTTCTCTTTTAACCGCCTCATCAGGCTGAACTGCAGGAGTTGGATGCTGATTGATGACAGT
>JBJKPQ010000013.1:0-8381 GCA_046706305.1 Bacteroidales bacterium | reverse complement strand
ATTGAAACATGGTATAATGTAAACAGGGTACATACAACATTAAAAACATCTATTAAGGATAAAAAAGAGAAATTAATAAATCAATTAGTAGCTTAATAAATTGTCCAGTTTTTTGTTGCAGGTTCAGGTCACATTTTGTGTGATCTTAAACGATCATATTCATCCTTAGTTAGTTGGAACATGTATCGTTCAGGGAACCTTCGGATGTTTCTTTTAACTTGCTGGTTTAATACCCTTGTCTCTACCTCATATAATTCTGCCAGATCCTGGGATAACATTACCTGCTTGCTGGAAAATCCGGTCAAAGTGAGCACCTCATTCCGGAGTAAACTGAGCATATAAAACCGGAGCAAAGTGAGCACCCTATTCCGGTGCAAATTGAGCAGTCCAATCCGGAGTAAACTGAGCAATCAAAAATAAGAGTTTTAGCAGGCTATTGAAGTCATACTTTTAGCTGTAAAAACAAACAGGAGAAAGCATGGCAAACAAAACGATAGTTATGAGTAAACTTAGAAGATTATTACAATTGTATTCACAAGGGAAAAGCAAGCTGTTCATCAGTAAATACCTGGAGCTATCCCGCAACACCGTCGATAAATATATCCTGCAATACAAGTTATTGGAACTCTCACAGGAAGAGATTGAGAGGCTGACAGACATGGATCTGGATAAGTTGTTTTTTGTTCAGGTAAAAGAAGATCTCACACCCCGTCAGAAAGCTATGTACTCGTTTTTCCCTTATATGGAGAAAGAGCTCAGAAAGACAGGAGTAACCCGCCAGTTAATGTGGGAGGAATATATATCAAAACATCCAGATGGCATTAAACGGAGTCAGTTCAACGAACATTATAACAGATGGTGCAGGAAGGTTAATCCAGTAATGCATATTAATCATAAAGCCGGAGATAAGATGTATGTTGATTATGCCGGAAAAACATTACAAATAGTTGATAAAGAGAGCGGAGAAGTTAGCCAGGTTCAGTTTTTTGTGGCGATACTTGGAGCAAGCCAGTATACCTATGCAGAAGCATCACTGAGCCAGGGGAAAGAAGACTTTATATCATCAGTGGAAAACGCGTTACATTTTTTTGAAGGAGTACCTGCAGCAATAGTTCCTGATAATCTTAAAAGCGCAGTTACAAAGAGCAACAGGTATGAACCAACACTTAATGAGACTTTCCTGGATTTTGCTGAATACTACGGGACAACAATACTTCCAGCACGGGCATATAAACCAAGGGACAAAGCTCTTGTAGAAGGAGCCGTTAAGATCCTTTACACAAGAGTATACAGTGCGTTAAGAGACCGCATATTCTTTAGCGTTAAAGAGATAAATGTCGCCATCCGTGAGGCACTTGCAATCCATAACTCTGTAAAGCTGAGTGGCAGGCCATACTCTCGGTCGGTGCTTTTTACAGAAGTTGAGAAGCAGACTTTATCGTCACTTCCCATAAAGAGATACGAACTCAAACAGCAATCATTCGCCACAGTTATGCTCAATGGTCATGTTTATCTTGGTGTGGATAAACATTATTACAGTGTACCGTACCAGTTTATCCGTAAGAAAGTTAAGCTATTATACAGCGCAGGACAGGTTGAAGTATATTATAAATATAACCGTATTGCCATACACCCAAGAGATTACAAACCATATAGCTACACTACAAACCCGGATCATCTTGCCACCACACATAAGTTTATCACTGAATGGACTCCGCAAAGGTTCATTAACTGGGCCGAGAGCATAGATGCAAGTGTGAAAGAGTTTATTATCCGCATCCTGGACCGAAAGCAACACCCGGAGCAGGCATATAAGAGCTGCATGGGAGTTCTTTCTCTGGCAAAGAAAGTTGGTGAGGAAAGGCTAATAAATGCCTGCAAAAGGTCAAAAGAGTATAACATGTACAATTATAAGACTGTGCAAAACATCCTTGAGAGGGGATTAGATCAGATTGATCAGGAAGATCCATTTGCACAGGCTCTTCCGGAACATGGCAACATCAGAGGTAAAAAATATTATAAGTAATCTAATAACAGCAAAAAATGAACGAAACAACACTAACAAAGATGCGACAGATGAAGCTTTTTGGAATGCATGGAGCATTTAAAACAGCCATAGAAACAGGGAAAACAGATAGCTATACACTTGATGAGTTCGTTGGGCTTATAACGGAAGCTGAGTGGGATGACCGGCAGAACCGTAAAGTATCCCGCACGGTCAGTAACGCAAGGTTCCGGTATAAAGCAGCCATTGAAGGAATAATATATGAATCATCAAGGAATATAGATAAGAATAAGATCATTCGTCTGGCCGGGTGTGATTATATCGATAAAGCAGAGAATCTCTTAATAACAGGCAGCACCGGGGTTGGGAAAAGCTATATTGCCTCGGCACTTGGTCACCAGGCCTGCATTGAGGGATACCGTGTGATGTATTTTAACATGGATAAACTTATGTCCAGACTTAAAATGGCTAAAGCCGATGGCTCATACCTTAAAGAGATTGCTAAGATCGAAAGACAACATCTGCTTATTATTGATGACTTTGGGCTTCAACCACTGGACAATCAGAACAGGCTGACCCTCCTGGAAATCATTGAGGACAGGAACAATAAAAAATCGATGATCATAACTTCTCAGCTCCCCGTAGAACGCTGGTATGATATCATTGGTGAAAAAACTGTTGCAGATGCGATCATGGACAGGCTTGTTTATCAGTCTCACAGGCTGGAACTGGAAGGTGAATCCATGAGAAAAAAGAGAGGACAGCAATCAATGTTTGATGACTTGTTGTCAAAAGAGATTATAAACTGAAAAATACTTATTTTTGAATTAATCAAAATAGCTTGTTAAGGTTCTTTTTTTTGATGAAAAATTGACTGCTCACTTTAGTCTGGAATCGATTGCTCACTTTAAATCGGACAAGGGTGCTCAATATCACCGGATTTTACACTTATATGAAGATTAGATGGTAAAATGAAAGCATTAAGCTACGTAAAAACTGAGGTCCGCCACCGACCTCAATAAAATCCCTCACGCACGAAGTGCGGAGGGGTTTTTGTTTTTACCCCGACCGCAGCTCGCTGCAAGGAGGGATAAAAACTAAAACCCCATTACCGCGAAGCGGTGAGGGATTTTGTTGAAGGACCACCCCCCAACCGGATCGTGAGTCACGACACTAAGTCGTGACGAACACTCCGCCCCCTTACTCTTTATTGGCAATTGAGGGTATCTCAAAAGAAATCATTTAGTAATTTAGTACTGTCCAGGTCAGAGTTAAAACAGGTGGCACATTACATTCAGCAAACGCTTATTCTTCAAATTAACTGACAACTTATTAATATGGATTTAGGAAAATGCTCCACAGCTCTGTTTGTGAAAGATATAGAGGCTTCCAGGAAATTTTATACCGACGTATTAGGTTTATTCATTGATTTGGATTTTGGTAAGAATGTGATCTTCAAAAACGGATTTGCGATCTGGGAAATTCAGGATAAACACATAATCACCAAGTCACTTGGACCGGATAGAATATCTGATCCTGAATATAATCGGTTTGAATTGTATTTTGAGACAGAAGATATCACGGGTATTTTTATGACTTTAAAAAACAAAAATATTAAGTTTCTACATGAGATACATGAGGAACCTTGGGGGCAACATACGATAAGATTTTTTGATCCGGACAATCATATAATAGAAATCGGAGAATCCATGAGACAATTTGTTACAAGATTATATTACCAGGGATTAACCATAGAACAGTTATCCAGGCGAACATCTGTTCCATTGGAAGAAGTTAAGCGGCTGGTGGGAGACATATAAGTACTAACACCGTAATTAGGGAATAGTAACCGCCACGCTGCCTCTCCTGGGACCGGTTTCGGTATACCGGTGTGCTTCAACAAGTTCATCGAAGGGGAAACTTTTTTCCACGACAGGTTTGAGATTGCCTTTCTCAATGAGTTCATTAATGAATATGAGGTTTTCCTTTTTCTCACAAGAGGCTCCTCCTCCGAACTTCACCTTTTTCCCTCCTGTAATTGAAGTGCGAATCATCTGAATCATATCCCTGAGTCCTCCGGCAACGGCAAGGTAATATCCATTCGGGGAAAGAGATTTTTTGAATCGCTTAAAGGAAGTTTTCCCCACTACCACATCCATGATAATATCCCAGGATTCACCTGTCTGTGCCGGATCTTCAACTGTATAGTCTATTACTTTATGTGCCCCCAGTGATCTGACAAATTCCATATTACGGGTACTGCAAACACCTGTAACTTCGGCACCGAAGTAGCGGGCCAGTTGTACTGCATACACACCCAGTCCTCCCGAGGCTCCGTTAATAAGTACTTTCTGATTTGCGGATATCCCTGCAACATCTTTTAGAAAATAAAGGGAAGTGAGGGCACCGTATGGCACTGTTGCCGCTTCTGCAAAAGTAATATTAGCTGGCTTGAGGGCCATTGCCCCAGTTTCAGGACGACAGGCGTATTCTGCATATGCTCCCAGTTCCGGACCTGTGCCATAAACATGGTCGCCCACTCTAAAAGAGACTACTTTACTGCCTGTGGCTTCAACCTCGCCACTCACAACAGATCCTATGACCGGGATCCTTGGTTTATTAAAACCCAACATTAACCTGGCCAATAATCCGAGTCCTGCAGGGATATAGGAAAGACCTCTGATATTACAGTCTGCAGCATTTACTGTGGATGCAGATACCCTGATGAGGACTTCACTTTCACCTGGTACTGGTTTGTCAGTTTGTGTCATTTTTAATACTTCCGGGGGTCCAAATTTTTCACAGACATAAGCTTTCATATTCCTTCCGTTTTGAGGTTAAGAATAAATTTTCATCTCGTATAACATACACATTTATACAAAGTTACAAAATATTTTTTTACCGGCAAGATATGAAAAACCTGCTTCCTTTAAGATGGAATGGGCTGAAAGACCCGGCTTTCCTTTTCTTTTAGGCTTATTTTGGGTATCTTTGCAGTATCAATCAAAAAAATTTATCGTAATGACCATGATGAAAAAGTATCATCTGGGTAATAAACCATCAGATGATGAAATATCGCGTATTGTTAATTTTTTATTTGATCACCTGGATGAATTCGGCGATTCCAAAGAAGATATCAAAAAGTCGATAGACTATGCTTTCTCCACTGAACAGGGTAAAGGCGGTTTTATAATGGTTCGGTATGAAGAGGACAAAATTATCTGTGCTGTCGTCATGAATAAGACCGGCATGCAGGGCTATATCCCTGAAAATATTCTTGTTTATATAGCTACACACCGCGATTACAGGGGTAAAGGGGTCGGCAAACAGTTGTTGAAGGAAGCTGTTGGTGAAGCCGATGGTAATGTTGCTCTGCATGTGGAACCTGATAATCCAGCGGTACATCTATATAAAAAATCAGGATTTACCAGCAAGTATCTCGAAATGCGATTGCAAAAATAGTTACATGGCATATATTGAATTAGACAGAGAAAAACTGAAATTTAATTACAACTACCTGGATCAGTTATTCAGAAGCCATGATATCCAATGGAGTCCTGTAACTAAAGTGCTGTGCGGGAATGAGTTGTTTATTAAGGAGATACTCGACCTGGGCGTTAAGCAGGTATGCGATTCACGGACATCGAATCTTCAGGTTATAAAGGAAATAAATCCTGATGTAGAAACTGTATATATTAAACCTCCGGCTATTGGTAATATAGAGGATGTTATTAAATATGCCGACATCAGCCTGAATACAGAATATTCAACAATAAAAAGTCTTTCAAAGGAGGCAGGGAAACATAAGAAGACTCATAAAATTATCATTATGATAGAGATGGGTGATTTACGGGAGGGCGTCCTTCGCAGGGAATTCATTCATTTCTATTCAAGGGTATTTAATCTGCCTCATATAGAAGTTGTAGGTATCGGGACCAATCTCAACTGCCTGAACGGCGTTCTTCCAAACAAGGATAAACTCATACAGCTCAGTCTCTACAAACAGCTTATCCAGGCCAAGTTCAATAAAAACATACCTCTTGTTTCCGGTGGTACTTCTGTTACTATACCACTTATATTCAACGGGCTGCTGCCAGCTGGGATTAATCACTTCAGGGTAGGAGAGACTCTTTTCTTCGGGAATGATATCTACAATAATGTAACGATTGAAGATATGATGTCGGATATTTTCCGACTGCATGCTGAAATTATTGAGCTGTCAGAAAAACCATTTGCTCCTGAAGGTGAGCTCGGGAAAAACCTTACCGGTCATGTTATCGAGATAAGTGAGGAAGACATAGGCAAAAGTGCATACAGGGCTATTCTTGACCTTGGTTTGCTTGATGTTGAAGACAGTAACATACGTCCGGTAGACCGCGACATGGATTTTGTAGGTTCCAGTTCCGATATGATAGTAATGGATCTTGGGGAAAACAATAAGAATTACAAGGTTGGTGATATTGTAGATTTTGAAGTCAATTACCTTGGTTTATTAAGCCTGTTGAATTCTAATTATATCGAAAAAAGAGTCGTTTAGCCGACTTACTTCTTGTCCCGTAAGGGTATGAATTCATTGTTATTAATGCCGGAGAGGTGAATAAAGGTTACAACATTCAGCTCCCCGCTTATAATCATATTCTTAACTATATCATTTTAACTCTTTTATGGATTTTTCGCAGGATTATGTTCAGTATATTATTATAGGGGTATATTTTGTCTTTATAGTTTCAAAAGGGATTGGTCACAGTAAGGAAATAAATAACCAGGACGATTTTCTTGTTGCAGGAAGAAATATAGGTTGGTTCTTCCTTCTGAGCACTATGAGCGCTACTGTTATCGGAGGTGGTGCGGCTATTGGTGCGATAGGGAAGACATACGACTGGGGTTTACTTATGTTATTCGCGTCAACAGGATGGTATCTGCAGTTTGTCTTTTCCGGACTGTTCATTGCGCCAAGGTTCAGGAAACTGAATTTATATACAGTGGCAGGCTTTTTTGGCCACAGGTACGATGACAGGAGCAGGTTCCTGTCGCTGGTTCTTTCGCTGCTTTTTTCAGTAGGTGTTCTGGGAGCACAGATGGTAGCTTTCGGTAAAATCATCACATCTATGATACCTGCTATTCCTTACATATGGGCAGTTATCCTGGGAGGCAGTATAGTTATCCTGTACAGCACTGCCGGAGGGCTGATGGCCGTGATTCACACTGATGTTTATCAGTTTATTATACTATTCATAGGTTTTGTTATCACCCTTATACTTTGCATTCCCGACCTTTGGTCGGTTAGGGGTAATATTCATAACGTGATTCCACCCGAATTCTTTAAGCTCGACGGGGGGAAAGGTATATATTTTGCTGTTTCTACATTCTTTGCCTTCCTTGTGGGAGAGACTTTTGCCCCGGGATATGTGACCCGGTTTTGTGTAGGGAAAAACATTAAGGAAACAAAGTGGGGTATTACTGGGGCCGGATTGTTTCTGACAATTACCTTCCCCGTAATATTGTTCTTCATTGCATTATATGCCCGTTATTATTTCCCCAATATCGACAGTGAACATGCTTTGACTATGACCATTAACAAAATTCATCATCCTCTTGTCGGAGGTATAGTAATTGCGGCCTTAATGAGTGCTGTTATGTCATCTGCCGACTCAATACTTAATTCATCTACGGCGATTATCGTAAAAGATATCTTTGAATTTCATTTCAAGAAAAAAGACACAGATAAAAACAACCTGAGAAATGCAAGGATATTTTCTGTTATTGTCGGTATCCTGGGAATTCTTCTGGCCCTTGTGCTCCCGAATATTATTGATCTTTTATTACTAACATATACTCTATGGGCACCCGGTATCCTTCTTCCTGTTGTAGTGGGCGTACTATCAGACAAGAAGTCGGATTTTCAGAACAATCTCATCTTTATTACTATGGTTCTCTCGGTAGCAGGGACAATAGTACTGATGTCGCTTAATAATGAATTGTTCAGGTATCCTGCAATATTCGGTGTGATAATATCACTTGCTGTATATGTTACAGGCCGGTTGTTTTTCAGATCAAGGCAATTTATAGCTCAGAGATCAGACAGGTAATATCTGCTTAAAAAATAATAATTATTTGTTCAGGATAGTTTCGGATCTTTAATTTCGCGGGAAGCTGTTGGTCAGGATGTTCAGAGCTCTCATTTTATGTTAGCTAGAATGGCAATATCTTTTTGCCCGAACGTAATATCCTGCCTAAAATGGCTGGTATCTGGTCAAAATCATCCGATTTGCTAAGGAAATAGCTGGCTCCGTACATAAAAGCTTTATCCCTGTACTGTTCGTAGGCATAATTAGTGAGTATTATAATCCTTGTTTCCTTATTTATATTGTAAGGC
>JBJKPQ010000012.1:0-14321 GCA_046706305.1 Bacteroidales bacterium | reverse complement strand
GAACAATCAGTATATCATTATGGCTTGCCCAAACCGGCGAAACCTGTTCTATCCGGGCAAAAGCCGATTTCAGTCCTTCCGGCAGGGGAAAGGGTACATCCTTCCCGGTACCGGCACCCTCTGAATGCTTATATTCCGTCAGAACACGAAATATCCGGTCTTTATTGGAATGGAAGTTGTCGAAGCTTGTCTCGAATTGTATTATGAGAAAGATCACCATGCAAACGGCAATACCCACGGCCAGGCCGGTGATGTTGATAATAGTGAAGCTTTTGTTTCGTACCAGACTTCTCAAAGCGGTTTTGAAATAATGCTTGAACATAAGCGGATAGTATTGAATTCAGGGTGAAAATAAACCCTTATCCGGGTAAGAAATAATATAATGTGCAGAAAGCCTTTTTTTGCCGGTGAAGACCATGTTTTGTCCGGGTTTACTATTTTAGCGAGACCGATGTTCATTCTTAAATGGTCATACATCTGAGTTTGAGTTTGGGTTTTGAGGAGGAGTGATCTTGCTTTTATACTTCTTTATCCTTTCCTGATGTAACACAGGGGCCGGTTCTTTCGTATAATAACTCCATGCAACTTTACGTTTAATACATTAGTCATCAATGTGAACCAAATCCTGACCACCCATGAAAAGAATAATTACTTATACGGCCCTGCTCACAGTCATGCTGGCCACAGGTTGCTCAAAAGATAATGATCCTGCCGCTGTTTCCACAGGCTTTACAGCCGGTCATAATAATATTGATATTTCACAGATATCAGCAGCGACCGTTGATAAGATAAAAAACTCCCTTCATATTGCCTATGGCCACACCAGTCATGGCAGCCAGATAACGGATGGAATGACAGGACTGGTAAATTTTCTGGGGACTGAGTACGCCTGGAACAACGGTGGTACAGATGGTGCTCTTGACCTGCATGATTATGCCATGAGTGGTGATCTTGGAAACCCGGATTTCACACAGTGGGAGGTGGAAACACGTAATTACCTTGCGTCCCATACCGATGTGAATGTAATTATCTGGTCGTGGTGCGGTGAACTGTCATATGCCTCGGAGGAGAATGTGAATACATATCTCAGTCTTATGTCGCAGCTTGAAGCTGACTTCCCTGCTGTGACCTTTGTCTATATGACCGGTCATCTCGATGGCACAGGTGTAAGCGGTAACGTGAATAAAAGGAACGAGCAGATAAGAGACTATTGCACCTCAAGAAATAAGTTCCTGTTCGACTTTGCCGATATAGAGTCGTATGATCCTGATGGTAACTATTATCTCGACAAAAATGCCAACGATGGCTGCTATTACGACAGCGACAATAACGGAAGCCTCGATGCCAACTGGGCCATAAACTGGCAGAACAGTCATTCTGAAGGTGTCGACTGGTATATCTGCGGATCAGCTCACAGTCAGCCACTGAATGCCAATATGAAAGCATATGCCGCATGGTACCTGTGGGCCTCTATTGCAACGTCAAAGTTTTAAGCCGGTAGGCCGGTGGCGGGACTGTAAGAAAGCAAGCAGAGATTGGGGGATAAAGGAACTAAGAGACTGAGGGACAAAGAGACGAAGGGACGGAGAGACAAAGAGACGAAGGGACGTCTCTTTGTACTCTCTGTGTAATCCTGGACATCATTCACTCCATATCCCGTTTTTAAACAGTTGAAACCACTTTTCAATATTTTCCGGATCATATAATTCAATCATCTTAAAAATTTCCCTGGCAAATTCAATAGGAGCTATCCCACAAGCAGTTATTATATTATTGCCGGTTACAGCAAGTGTGTATTCATAGTTGTCTTCTCCACTGTATCCGGGAGCTGTCATTTTTAAATAGTTCAGGTCATTACTTGTATGTTTGACATTATCCAGCAGACCCAGCCGGCCGAGAAAAGTAGTCGCGGCACAGATGGCGGCAACCGGTTTTCCTTTTTCAGCCATTGTCTTTGTTAATCCTTCAATTTCTTTGTTTCCGCCCTGTTCCCAGGTGGTTCCCCCCGGAAGGACCAGGAGGTCGATATCTTCAGCTTTTAAGTCATTAAGTGAAGTTGCGGGAACCACTTCCATTCCCCCCATTGATTTAACACTGTTTCCATCGGTTGAAAAATAAACAAGTTTAAAATTGTTGTTTTTATTTATTTCAGGTGTAAGAAATGAAATTTCCCAGTCGGAAAAACCATCAAACAGGAATACAAATATTCTTTTTTTCATATTAATTGTTTTAAAACTTATACAAGGCTGTAACGTGAATATAATATAGGTATGTTTTACATCTTAAATATACTTCAAATCATTTAGAATCCTTAATATCTTGTTTGTCCCCGGTAATGATGTATAAGAGTTCCGCATTCATTACACAAAACATCTACGTCCTGCATCCAGCCATCGTCATAATCATAACCTTCTGTTCTCCAAAGAACCATTTTACCACAACCGGGGCACCATATTTTTTGATCTTGAAGTTCCTTTTCATGTTTCCTGTTTAATTCACTGATGAGTTTTTTATCTGCCTTAACTCCATTTTCTCTCAGGAACTTCCCGATTTCATCGTTAAAACGATATTCATCCACATAACCCGCTCTTCTTACCTGGTAGGTTAAAACACTGTCACCCCTGTTATCTGTCTTTTTGAAATCAATACCCTTGTCAATAAGTAATTTCGTTATCTGGTAATTATCATAAGAATAAAACAAGGCGTTTCTTCCATCATTATCGCAATGATTAATGTCTATACCATTTTCAATCAGGAAAAGAATCATTTCAGTGTCTTTACATTCACTTGAATAAATAAGAGCATTTTTACCCTTCGTATCGGAATAATTTATATCTATTCCCCGGGAGACAAGTTCTCTGATTCCTTTGCTGTCATAGCTGCCTCGTTGTGAGTATTTTATAAGCTGTTGTTCTGCAACTACTTTACTATCTGTTATTTCGGCAATAATATGCGGCCACATTGAATACCTGAGTCTTATCTCGGGCTTCATGTAAAAAGTGACTTTATAGGTATCTTCCTGTTTACCTGCACCAAAAAGTCCTTTAAACCCTTTTTGCTCAATCTCATTGCCTGTCACTTTATAATGAAATTCTGCCACACCGTGGCCGGCATTACAGAAATACTTGTTTTTAATATATTCTTCTGCTCTGAACTTTGACTGCCAGTCGTTTTCAGCTTTTACAAGTACGGGGATCATAATATGGGTATTGCTTTTAAGCTCCGGTATAATTTCTCCTTTTATTCCAAAAGGATCGGGCAACTGCTTTTTAGAGTCTTCAATGGCTTCTTCAACAGTATCTGCCATGCAATATCCGGTTTCATAAGTAGGTTTCCAGGGATTAAATTCGGTCCTCTTTAAAACGAAAGTTCCTTCTGGTATTTTTCTCATTAATTCTGTCCTTGCCTGTTCTATGGTTTCACCTTTTACCTTAATGGTTTCTTTCATTAGCTATTACTTTAGAAGTGACAAATATTTTACAGGAACAAAATCGGTAAGCCAGATTCCATTGTCAGAAAGATAAAACAAGGCTCCGTCAACATACATTTGTCCTGATGATACCATGAAGACTACAGGATTACCATGTCTTTGTCCGACTTTTAACGCTGTTTCTTCATCGGTGCTTAAATGTACATGGTGACGTTTTTTCTTCTCGATTCCGTTTTTTAACACTGATTCAGCACATCTTCCGGCGGTTCCGTGATAGAGAAACTCAGGAGGTTTTTGGGCGGTATAACCAAGGTCTATCGTTATGGAATGTCCCTGGTTGGCACGGATTTTATCAGATGTTTCATTGAAAGAAAAACGATTTTTGTTATCAGTTTTTACAACTTCATTTAGCTTATGAAGGTCAATCATTTCGCCTGATTGATTCATTTTCTCCAGCAATTCTGTCACATCTGCCCAACCGTTTTTGTCGAGTTCAATACCAATAATTTCAGGTTTATGCCGTAAGATCAGGCACAGGTACTTACTGAGTTTTATATTGCTTCTGTTTGCCAATTTTCTGCGGGTTAAATTGCTTCATACTTAAGACGTATTTTCCCGCAGGCAACTGCTTTCTTCAATATTTCGGCAACAGCATCAGCTTCTTTTTTATTACGAAAGGTATTACCCGGCCTGTCAACAGTGCCCCAACGCCCTTTTCCCGGGATAAACACTTCAAAAGTCAGAGTATGATTTGTTTTAAAAAAATTGCTATAAATAGTTATATTACTAACCTGGTCAATCGACTGTGGGGGACTTACCCATGGATATTTTGAATAGTGAATAAGCTTATCAGTCACTTTAAAATGGCCCGATTCGTAGAAGATATTTTCGGTGTTTTTGTCAAGATTGATATAATATTCATTTAGTGCGTTCTCGAGCGGCTCCTGTATCTTCTCCTTAAAACTGATACCGAGCAATTCGCATTTTCCCGGATTAATGGAATGACTCAGTTCCCTTGTAAATACATTAATATGAGTATCGAATTTATACAAATATTCATGGCACATTTGTGAGAAGAACATTCGTTCATTAATCTCAAGATTATTATTTTCTGATATTTCATCAATGGAAGTTTCAATATCCTGCTTTGAGAAAATCTCAGATATTTCTTCCGGGATTTTTCCCAAATCAAAGCTGTCATTTCTCTGAGTCTTTTTCATTGTTCCTGGATTTAAAATTGCCATTACAGACTATTTACGGAATATTATATAAATCATTCGCTGTAATTATTTTAGTTTTTATTATTTTTTTGTCCGGAGACATTTGATTTCTGTCTGTGAGAGTATTTAGATATAGAGTCGTTAAAAAATCTTATCAGGCATGATTAATTGTTAATAATCAGAACAGTAAGCTTTTCCATAAATTTAGGAATATCTTTTTAAATGGAGGGGAATTATGGACAGGAAATTTAGTGGGAATTGTTTTGGAGGGAGTAACGGCACAACGGCACAACGGCGTAACGGCATAACGGCGCAATGGCGGAAAGAAGTCTGGGTTTGAGTTGAGAGGGAAATGAACGGGCAGCCTTTTTACTCTTTAGCGTAATGGAGGGCAACAACGCCGGATGAAAATGTTTTGCTTTCCAGGAGTTTCAGCCTGATTTTGTCCGGAACATCCCTGAATAACGGCATGCCCCTGCCAAGGATTACCGGGTTGACAAAAATCCAATATTCATCAACCAGTCCTGAATTTACGAGAGAATAAGATGCGCGGGGGCTTCCAAAGATCAGTATGTCTTTCCCCGGTAGTTGTTTTATTTTGTTTATGTTTTCAACCAGATTGTCACTTATGACCTTAGTGTTTTTTAATCCGGCTTCTGTAAGTGTCCCTGACAAAACAACCTTCGATACTTTGTTATACCAGGCTGAATGTTCTTTGTCGTGCCTGCCGGCACCGGGCTTTTCACCTGCCTTTGGCCAGTAAGCTTCCATCATCTGGTATGTTACCCGGCCATAAAGTGCAGTATCGGCCCTGTCAGTCATCGTTGCCACAAAATCAAAAATTTCCTCATCAACAGTTATCCAGTTCATTTCGCCTTTTAATCCGGCAACATAACCGTCAAGTGATGAATGCATAAAATATATAAGGCTTCTCATATTGTTATCAATTATGACACTAAAACAATAATCCCGTGGTTTTTGTTTTATCCCACAGGAGGGAACTGAACCTGCAGACTGCATGGAAACAATTATGTTATATGACTTAAGGTTTGCAGTAGTTATTTTATCTGTGCCTGTTCTTTATAATTTGGGTCAAAGTCAACCATCCATTCTATACCATACTTATCTCTGAACATTCCAAAATATGTATTCCATGGACTGTCTCCTATAGGCATTTCTATTTGTCCGCCTTCAGACAGCCCGTTAAATATTTTGTCTGCTTCTTCCTTGCTTTCGGCGCTTACAGTAATCTTGCTTCGGGTTTCCATTTCGTTGTGTGTACCCAGTTGCTCAGGTGTATCACTCCCCATCAGCATATTGTGTTTACCTATGGGTAAGGCGATATGCATAATTTTTTCAGCTTCCTTCTCAAAGTTTGGAGCGCCTTCAAATTTCATATCTTTAAATCGAACGATAGTAGCAAAGTCGCCACCAAAGACTGATTTGTAAAATGTAAATGCTTCTTCTGCATTTCCATTAAAATGAATGTAAGGATTAATTGATGCCATGGTTTTAATTTTAAATTATCTGACTTACCTTATTTGCCTGACCGTCAGCAGTTATCCGGGCACCTTATGTTACATCTATCCTGACCTTTGAGCTCTTTAATTGTTATAGTATTTTGACTTTCACTGAAGTCTCATCTCATTTGCCCTCATATTCAAGAAGTTCCGATATGGTTTTAAATTCAAATCCTTTCTGCCTTAATCCCCGGACAATCTTCTCAATAGCATTTATTGATTGATTATCCCGTTCATACATAGGGTGCAATAATATAACTGAACCATTCCCGGAATGTTCAATAACGTATTTTGCTATTAAATCGGAATTAGAGGCTATTTCATCTGTCTTTTCAGGCTCAATATCCCATAAAATTGTTTTTATGTTATTTTTCTCAAGATAATACGGCAATAAAAGCAATTTCTTTGCATGAGGCGGTCGAAAATGAATTTCTTTTGTGTAACCTGCTTTTCGTATCAGGGAATCTGTTTTTTCAATTTCTGAAGAAATGGTTTTATACGATTTAAATATTAATCGTTTATGCGAATAAGTATGATTGCCAATCTCATGACCAGAATTCACAATGCGTTCGGTTTCAGGAAAATAATAATGCATTGAATTTCCTGTAAGGAAGAATGTTGATTTCACATCGAGTTTTTTAAGAATAGCCAAAACAGTGTCTGATTTTGGAGAGGGACCATCATCAAAAGTTAAAGCAACTACTTTTTGCCGTGTATTTATCCTGGGAAAAATTTCTCCAAAAAACTGAAAAGTTTTTGAGCTGACTAAATAATACATGCCGGTTAGAAGCAGGAAAAACAGGAAAGTGTATAGTGGTAATTTCAGTATTTTATTATTTTTCATTTTAATGTTTCGCTATCATTTAATATTTGCTAAGGTATGTTTAAAGTGAAGTGCTACCTACACACTAATAAGTGTTCTTGTTGTAAATTGATGCTATTCTGTAGTTTATAGTCAAGTAATTGATTCAATTTTATCCTGTAATTTGCAAATGCCTGTTTCGCCTCCCGTGTCATTACAGTAGTCATATGAAATCAATATCCGGTGTCTGACAATCTAAACAGCACGGGGATGTATAAATTTAAGAATATCTTCTTATTTGAGGGTATTTCTGCGATATTTTATTGGTACAGAATTCCCGAAAGCACTGAATATAAACGTTTTAGCAGAAAGAATGGTATTGTCATCACATATTTCTTTTTCCCTGCTGGAAATGAAAATGATGATTGAAATAATCTGGATGGTTATTTGATACCCTTAAAATCATGTAACGATATCTTAAAATTATATAAGGCATATCAAACTGTATAAGGGTACCTTTGATAAAAAATCATGGTTATGAAGCTACTAAAGGTAAATTTCAGGTATTGTATGACAGAAGATGTTTGCAAAGCTCTCAAAATGACAGACATAAACAGCATGTTCCTGGTTAAGTGCGAAGGAAGTGATTAAAAGGGATTTTTGTAATTTAACACAGAAAGATGTCTGTTGTTATTTAATGATAGCTGGTTATGGATATTGCAGTGTTAAGAAGGTACCTGTAAATATTACAGAATCAACAAGAATGAAAATTGTTTGTTGAACAATTAACAGTTTCCATTATATACAAACCATAGAAAAAAGATAATATTAAATATTAATGTTTTATTGATATGAAAAGCGAAGGTTATTACTGTCCGATGAAATGTGAAGGTGAGAAAGTCTATGATGAGCCAGGGCGCTGCCCTGTTTGCAATATGTACCTTGTCCCGGTCAACTCAGCCGGTGATGTTGAAATGAAGCACCATAGTCATCCCGACATGAAAAACATGCATGAACATGAAGATACCCATGTCCATGAGCATAATCATGAACATTCCTCCGGAGAGAAGTATTATTGCCCTATGCGTTGCGAAGGTGACAAGACCTATGACAAACCGGGAGATTGCCCTGTTTGTGGTATGCACCTGCAAAAGGAGGTAAGTGCAGGAGCAAAAAGTAAGGTCATTTACACATGTCCGATGCATCCGGAAGTTAAACAGGATACTCCGGGGACATGCCCGAAATGTGGTATGAACCTTGTCCCTGAGAAGGGAGAGGAGACCAGTGAAGAAGACAAAGCCTACAGGAAAATGCTTAAGAAATTCATTGTAGCCGTCATACTTAGCATTCCGGTTCTTTTTATTGCGATGTCACCGATGATCCCATTCATAAACCTGGAAAACCTGGCATCTCTGAAAACCTGGAACTGGATTGAATTTATTCTTGCCTCGCCTGTAGTTTTTTATTCAGGCTGGGGTTTCTTTAAACGCGGCTGGAGTTCTGTAAGACGTTATTCCCCTAATATGTGGACACTTATTACCATTGGTGTGGGAGCAGCATATATATTCAGTGTATTGGGACTGTTTATTCCCGGATCATTCCCTGCCCAGTTCAAAGATGCCCAGGGAAATGTCCATCTCTATTTTGAAGCCTCGGCAGTAATCCTCTCCCTTGTTTTAATGGGACAGGTGCTGGAGCTCAGGGCACACAGTAAGACCAATTCTGCTATCAAGGCACTTCTGGGCCTTGTCCCACCTGTAGCCAGGATTGTAAGCAACGGGCAGGAAAAAGAAATCCCCCTGGAGGAAGTGCAGGTCGGGGATATTCTAAGGATAAAACCCGGGGAAAAGATACCCGTAGACGGTGTGATAACTCATAATTCGGCAGTTATTGATGAAAGTATGATAACCGGAGAACCCATACCGGTTGACAAATCCGGTGGTGACATGGTGACAGGTGGTACAATAAACGGGAAGACTGTCTTCGATATGAAAGCGGAAAAAGTAGGCAAGGATACCCTTCTTTCGCAGATAATAGAAATGGTCAACGAGGCAGGCCGTTCAAGGGCGCCCATCCAGCGACTTGCAGATACTGTGGCGAAATATTTTGTCCAGATCGTTGTCAGTATTGCCCTTATAACATTTGCCATATGGGCCATATGGGGACCTGCACCGGCACTGGTTTACGGATTTGTGAATGCGGTATCGGTATTGATTATTGCATGTCCCTGTGCACTGGGACTCGCTACTCCTATGTCGATAATGGTCGGAACAGGGCGTGGAGCCCAGTCAGGGGTACTTGTTAAGGACGCACGTGCAATAGAGGAAATGGATAAAGTAAATACTCTTATAATTGATAAGACAGGTACAATCACCGAGGGGAAACCGGGATTGAAGGCTTATAAATCGTTCAATTCATTGAGTGACGATGAGGTCCTTCGCATGTCAGCCTCCATCGATATTAACAGTGAGCACCCGATTGCAGAAGCCATCGTAAAAGGGGCAAGAGAGAAAAACATCGAATTACTTGACCTTGAAAATTTTGAAGCCATCCCGGGTAAAGGAGTCAAAGCGTCATATAAGGGAAGGAAAATAGGATTGGGCAACCACAGGCTGCTGGAAGAGTTTAAAACTTCAGTAAATGAGGATGAAAAGAAGACCGTTGAGGAATGGCAGTTATCAGGCCAGACGGTAATGTACCTTATTGCCGGTGATAAAGTTGAAGGTATAGTAAGCGTCTCGGATAATATTAAGAGCACTTCAGCAGAAGCTATAAGATCGCTGCAGAAAATGGGAGTAAAAGTTTACATGCTTACTGGTGATAATGAGTACACTGCCAGAACAGTAGCTGAAGAACTTCACCTCGACGGATACCAGTCAGATTGCCTTCCTGATGATAAATACAAAAAAGTAAAGGAATTCCAGGACCAGGGATTAACAGTTGCAATGGCTGGTGACGGGATCAATGATGCCCCGGCACTGGCCCTGGCAAATATTGGTATCGCAATGGGTACAGGTACCGATATAGCTATGCAGAGTGCGGAAATCACACTTGTAAAAGGTGATCTCACAGGAATAGTAAGGGCAAAAGACCTTAGTGCCAAAGTCATGAAGAACATCAAACAGAACCTGTTCTTTGCCTTTGTTTATAATTCCATAGGCGTTCCTGTGGCAGCAGGAATCCTGTACCCTGTATTCGGTTTACTGCTTAGCCCGGTGATAGCTGCAGCTGCCATGAGCTTCAGCTCTGTCTCGGTTATCTCGAATGCTTTAAGATTAAGGAAGCAGTAGGAGCGGATTCATCCAATGTTGACCCCCGGAGCCAATCTATGGTTATATTGAATCAGATAGATGAAAGTCTTCATTTAAAACATTCTAAGATTAAAATTGTTACAATAGTAACACCAGACAGATATTCCTGTATAACAGATTTCAATTTAACCTTTAGTTAACCCTAAAATCCTTGAGACATGAAAAAAAATTTAAACTTTCTGGCCGTAACCATCTTTTTTGTTTTACTGATAACAGGATGTAAGGGTCAGATGAACACCGTAAACCAGAAAGGAACAGCCTGGGGAAACGGCTCATTCTCTTCAAACGGGCAACGTATTTATTTCACGGGTACCAGCGAACGTGGAACGGCGATCACTTACACAGGCGGTCCTGAAATGGGTATGATGATGATGGGAGGAAGACTGGCTTGTGTATCCTGTCATGGAATTGATGCCAGGGGTAGAAAGCATAAGATGGCTGTGGAAACTATGGACGCCCCTGATATCCATATTTCTGCCATGTCGAGCGGCGATCACGCGAAAGAACTGAAAGCGGAACATCATGATCAATACGAATTTGATGATTTTAAAAATTCTGTGGAATTTGGTAAGCATCCTGATGGTGATATTTTAAGTACTGAGATGCCAAGGTGGCATATGAGCGATGCAGATCTTATGGACCTTTTTGATTACCTGAAGTCACTCAATTAGGCAGAGCTTTATGTATTCCAATAAAGTATAAACCTTAAAACAAATAGAGGATTTTCTTAATGTTTTCCTGTAAAATGACTTTGACTTAAGGTTTGTATATAAGTTCCGGGGGCATCTATGCAATCATTGAAAAATTCTGAATTGGCAGATATTGCTTTTGAAATAAAATCAAAATTACACAGAGCAATTGATTCAATGTAATAAGTTGAAGTTCGGAATTCCCTCTGTGCCATCCGTTTCCGCACTTTATGAACATACTTGACTGGTTATTGTTAGACTAGTGAACTTTAACTGATATACAGGTAAATGAGATTTTTATTTACTGGTTGTTAAAGGCTTGGCATTAACGATATCATATCAGGGAGAATGACAGGTTCCGTCAGAAATATAACATTCTGAATAAACTTAATTAAAAGCTATATAAAGAAGTAATATTAATTTAAAACATTGACTGGTTATGAAACAAGTAACAAAAATGATTTTAAGACGATCAGTCTATTTAACCATTTCACTTATTTTATTGCTTACATCGTGCACCAACAAAAAAGTCACGGTATGGGTTGCTTCCCCCTGGCAAAGGGTACTGCGTGATACACCTCCTGATACAGTCAGGTCTGCTGATCTTAAAGCAGCAGCAAATGAATATGAGCCATTCCGGATTATTATTCATAATGACGGAAAGAATACCTTATCAGAGGTCAATGTAATCTTAAGCGATCTAAAGGGTAGTCAGGGTGTGATAAAAAGTGATGAGATTCAACTTTACAGGGCTCATTACATTAACATTACGGAACCAAGTGTTGGTACTGATGATCCGGTTGGCTGGTATCCGGATGCCCTGATCCCGTTTTTGCCCGCGAACGCAGGCAATATGGCCTACAGTCAACAATATCTGAATTGGCTGAATGCACCGGGGAAAAAGGCGGAAAATAAGGTTTTATACATCTCTTCACCATTTGTGGTTGATGCGGGAGAGAATGCGGAAGTCTGGTGTGACCTGTATGTCCCGCACGGAACAAAGCCCGGAACATATTCAGGGACAGCATCAGTATTATCAGGAAAAAAGAGGCTTGCAGATATTCCTGTAAACCTTAAAGTGTGGGGTTTTCAATTGCCCGATACGATAGCTATGCATTCAAACTTTGGAAGGTTCACCCAGGCCGATGGAGAAATGATGGGTATAAAATATGGCAGTAAGGATTATACATACATGGAGAAGCTATATGATAAGGCATTGTTAAATAACCGTGCTGTCCCTGCCACACCCAGCTATGTATGGCCGGCATGGGATGCAAATTATGGAATTATTGACAGTGGCCAGACAGCGAATATGAATGAACTTGTAAAAAATGAACATTTCAATGCGCTGGATATCCCTTATCTGTATAAGGACGATCCTGCCAAAAGCCGGAGTTATCTGTCTGATATGGCTAACTGGCTTAATAAGATGGGTTACCTCAATATGAGTTATATTAAAATGGAGAACGAGCCAAACAGTGCTGAAGAATATAAAAATGTAAGAAGACAGGCATCCGTCATAAAATCTGCCAATCGCAATATATCGCGCCTTTGTACCGTATCTACCAGCCCCGGGAACAGTACATGGGGTAATCTTTACGGTTCCGTTGATATATGGGCACCCTTATGGGCTAATTGGGATGAAAAAACAGCGAATGAACGCCTTGCCAAAGGTGAAAAGCTTTGGAGTCATACAGAACTCAGTAATGGTCCAAAAGGCACACCTGTTTGGGAAATAGATACCGATCCTCTGAATTTTCGTGCACCCTTATGGATAAGCTGGCACTACGGGATAACAGGATTCCTTTACTGGTCAAGCGCCTACTGGGATGATTACAGTTCCCTTAACGGCGTTTGGGAGGGTCCACATTATAAAAACAGCTACTGGGGCGAGGGAGTGCTTCTTTACCCGGGTCACGTAGCAGGGACTGATCATTTTGTCCCTTCAATCAGGCTCAAGCTCTACAGGGAAGCAGAAGAGGATTATGAATATATGAACATGGCCGCAAAAATGGGCATGAAGGATGAGGCAGACAGTATAGTCAATAATGTTGCCACCTCCTTTCAGGACTGGAGTCATAATATAACTGCTTATAATAAGGCTCGCGAAGCACTGGCGAATTTAATTCTCAGTAAGAAGTAAATCGGGTTGGGTGAATTGACATAAGCCTGTTGGCATTATTTCTTCTTTTTTGAATCCACAATGCTGACAGGTTATTGTCAATTTTAAGTGTACCTGTCTAGTTCTAATTCATCTGTTTAGAAAAGCATGATCTGTCAGGAAAGCATACCCGCTTCAGTTTAAGTCCGTAATGATTAATAGCTGCCAAAACACATTCAGGTAGTTTTGCTGTATGAAAGTAATAAGCAGCCGTTTCTTTATACTTATCATCCCTTGTAATCTGAAGCAGGATGCTTAAAAGCAGGAATCAATTTACCTCACCTTCTTCTCCGTTTCTTATACGAACTGCTTTTTCAATATCAGAGACGAAAATCCAGCCATCACCGCTTCTTCCGGTATGTCCGTTTGTTTTGATGACAGAAACCAGTTCGTCTGCCTTCTCTTTTTTGCATATAAGCTCAATCTTCACCACTGATGAATATTTCTGAACGTAGTCGATAGAGTAGCTGAAAAATTGATCGTCAGCCCAGTTGGCCAGGGCGGCGGCATCCAGGATTGTCATTCCCGTGATGCCTGCCTCCTCCAGTTTTCTTATCACAATCTCCGCTTTTTCTTTACGGATATAAGCTTTAATCTCTTTCATATCAAACTTCCTTGTTACCGTCAGTTATCATATTATGTCTTTTCATTTCCCGCTTTTTAACGATAAAGAATACAGCAGGATAAAATGCCAGCTGGATGAGCAGTGCAGTGATAATACCACCGAACATGGGAGCTACAATACGTTTCATCACATCGGAGCCCACGCCCTGCCCGATTAATATAGGGAGCAAACCGATCAGGAGTACCGTAACGGTCATGACCACCGGGCGGATCCTTCTGACAGCACCATGGAAGATGGCTTCCTTCAGTTTGTCGAGTGAGGTCATCAGACCTTTCGCTCTCATATTTTCATAGGCAACTTCCAGGTAGAGCAGCATAACGACTCCCATCTCCGCACTCACACCCAACAGGGCAATGACTCCTACCCACACGGCCACACTCATATGGAATCCCGCAAGATAGAGATACCATACGGCTCCCACCATGGAGAAAGGCAATGCCAGGAGTATTATTCCTGTTTTTGTGAATGATTTTGTGTTGAAGTACAGCAACAGAACCACCAGCAGCAATGTAAGCGGAATTACAAGCGATAATGTTTTGGCTGCCCGTTGCATGTATTCATAC
>JBJKPQ010000011.1:0-5186 GCA_046706305.1 Bacteroidales bacterium | reverse complement strand
CCGCAAGACCGCAAGACCGCAAGACCGCAAGACCACAAGACTATGTAAAGCCCGGATGGTGGAATTGGTAGACACGCAGGACTTAAAATCCTGTGACCAGAGATGGTTGTGCGGGTTCAAGCCCCGCTCCGGGTACTGCGTCCGCCGAAGCTTTAGCGAAGGCGGACTGAAAACAGAGTGAGAGTGAGTGCGAGAGCGAGTAGCGAATGCACTCACTCTTACTTGAGTAAGAAACCGGCCAGATGTGGTCAAGGCTTCCGGCTTTTGCACTAGGAGAAAAATCTTGGCGATCTAAGACTAAAATGGATAGAGACGATAAAAGCAAAGTAAAGTTTAATATCTATTCAATTTTCAACTGATCCGCTAAGTGAACTAAATCAAGTTTTATCAGTTCCCAAATTTGACCTTTTAAACATATTGGATCAAAATCATCATCAGCTTTTTCAAAATCAGAAAGACTGCTTTTAATTTGCTTTGGATCATGTCCATAAGGATACCGTTGCTTATGTAGAGAAATCATTTTCTCTAATGAATAATCATCTTTTAATTCATTAATGTCCCAAAAATCTTTTTTTCTACCACCGTGAGAGATTACATCAATTTTCATTGCAATTATTTCTTCTACTGTCGCCATCCTTATTTCATCATTTAACTCTATCTCTTGTATAAATTTATCTACATAATACAGGTCCAACTTGACACATTCATCTTTACTATTGCCTATAAAATATGATGTACCCAAACCAACGGCTTTGTATACACTTGGGTCGACATATGTAAATGTCTTTCGGAGGAAAGCATCAATTCCTTTAAAGTCAATAGAATCATATGGGGCATCAGTAAATAAATCTATGTCGACTGATTCTCTATGCCCTCTATATAAACTAAGAGCTGTACCTCCTACCAATCTGAACTCCTTAAACTCTTTTGCTCCCATCAGAATTTTAAGGATTTCTAATAACAAAGAACTAATAGTATCATAATGAAGGTTACTTGTCATCCATTTTCAGGGTTTTATTGATATATTCTATTCCGTAAAATCGAATTATTTCATTTTTCTCAATCTCATTTCCCCTTTCAAATATTCTTTTTATGATGGAATTCTTCTGCCGTTCCCAGTCAATGTTTTCCATCTTTGTATCCCAAAATAATATGGGCCTCAATTTAGTAAAATCAGGATGTAACTTATGCTGCTTTCTTTTTAATTCTTTTATATCATAAAAAACTTGTAGAGTCATAAAGTAACCTTCATCAATTCCTAAAGCCTTTTCTATTTTTAATGCAAGATTTGTATTCATCCTTCTATTACCTTTAGTAATTGATACTATAGTTTGTGGATATTCCTCTAAATTAATGGCAAATCGTCCTTTAGGCAAATGTCGTTTCTTAAGCTCACGCTCAAGAATTAATCCTGGATGGATCCCTTTTATTATTGATAATTCAGTTTTCATAATACAAATATAAACATATTTGTTTACACATTATTGTTTATTTATAGAAATTTTTAAATTATTTATCCTATGTAATTCATTACCAATTACATATTAGATATTAGATTCTTTAAGATTGAATCCAGGTTGCAACTTTCATTCGTTGAGGGTACAGAAAAAGAGTGAGAGTGAGCCCGCCCGTACCGAACGGTACGTTCGGGCGGGAGTGAGAGCGAGTCTGCTCAAAGGAACACTTCCGCCCGCCTCTTATATAATTTTAGCAGTAAACTTGAAAATTTCAATAATTAACTTTAATACCTGTTGAGAAGTATGGACATTGATTTAATTTTGCTTCTCAAACAATAAAAGCAAACATGAAAATAACAAAAACCCAAAAAAGGTGGGGTATCATTTTGTTGTTGATTGCAGTAATTTTAATTATTGGCTGCTTTCAGCCGACGCCCCAAAATTCCATTCAATATTATGAACGGGGAAGTGGTCAGTTAAAAACAGAGAAAGTAGCCGGAGAAAAGTGGTTGATATGGTTGTATAACAATCCGATAGGAGAAGCAACTTTGTGGGCGATGGTGAAGAGAAAACTGGTTTCATCGATCTATGGTAAAATGATGGACCGCAATTATTCAGCGAAAAGAATACAGCCCTTTATTGAAGATTTTGATATTGATATGAGCGTTGCCCAGGAACAGGAGTTCAAAACTTTTAACGATTTTTTTACACGGAAACTTAAAGATAATGTAAGACCAATTGATACCTGCTTTAATACTGTTGTATCTCCTGCAGACGGGAAAATCCTGGCTTATGCCGATATCAGCAACTCTGATTTTATTATAAAAGGATTTCGCTTTGATGTATCCTCATTTCTGGACAATCCCGTTCTTGCACAAAAGTACTGTGATGGGGCCCTTCTTATTATCCGGCTGGCCCCGGCCGATTATCATCGCTTTCATTTTCCTGTGAGTGGGAGTTTGACCCCAAATAAAAAGATTGAAGGTGACTATTATTCTGTCAACCCATTTGCTTTGCGTAAAAAAGCTGAAATATTCTGTTTGAATAAAAGGGAATATACAGTTCTCTCAAATCCTTTGTTTGGTGATGTCATTATGGCCGAAGTTGGTGCCACCATGGTTGGAAGCATAGTACTGACCTATAGGGGAAATTCCGTAAAGAAAGGCGAAGAGAAAGGCTACTTTAAATTTGGAGGCTCAACAATAGTCCTGTTGTTTGAAAAAAGCAAAATCGACATTGACAAGGATTTATTGAACAATACAGCAAGGGGATATGAAACAGCTGTTAAAATGGGAGAAAAAATTGGTCACGCTACTCATACCCGATAATAAGCCGGATATTATGCTATTCTTTTCCCTCGTGGCTCACTCTCATACTCACACTCACACTGTGTCCTCCGACTAATTAACGACGGGGACTCTTCCTTATCTTTAGTATATTTCTGATTTCGGTCTGTCCTTCAGTGCGGTACCAAACTGCTTATTTGGTTCCGGCCCCATCACCATCTCAAGAGTTCCTCCCTTCATAATCTCTTTATATGTGATATATGACCGGGTGTAAGGTTCTCCATTAAGTTTAACTGACTGAATATACATATTCTGATCGCTGTTGTTGACCGCTTTTACAGAAAATTGTTTATTCTCCGGAAGGCTAATTGTTACTTCGTCAAACAGAGGACTCCCGAAAACGAATGCTCCGCCTGCCGGGTTAACCGGGTAAAATCCCATAGAGGAAAAGACATACCACGCCGACATCTGTCCGCAGTCTTCGTTCCCGCATAGTCCGTCCGGCTTGTCAGTATAAAGTGTCCGCTGGATAAGCCGGTTCTTTTCTGCCGTTTTCCATTGTTCCCCTGCATATGCAAACAGGTAGGTCACATGATGGCTGGGTTCATTGCCATGTGCATACTGGCCAATCAATCCTGATATATCTGCTGATGCCTCTTTTCCCATGTCTCCCTGGACAACAAATAAACTGTCAAGCTTGGTAAGGAAAGGTTTATCTCCACCGAACAAGCTGATAAGACCCTCAACATCCTCCGGAACGAGCCAGGTATACTGCCATGCATTCCCTTCGGTATAATCACCCCATTCGTGTATCGACCGGAAGGGGCTGAAAGGTTCACGAAACTTCCCGTTATCAAGCTTTGCCCTCATAAACTGCCTTTTCTGATCAAAGTATTGTTTATATGATTCAGCTCTTTTACTGTAATATTCAAAATCATCGTTTTTCCCCAGCTTCCTGGCTATCTCTGCTATACACCGGTCGGATATACAGTATTCCAATGCCTTTGAAACTGATTCCTTCTCTTTATCAGCAGGTATATATCCTTTCTCTTTTAAATATTTCAGGCCATAGTCATCACGCATGGAAGTTACTTTCATTGCTTTATATGCGAGATCAACATCAAACCCTTTGAATCCCTTGAAAACGGCATCGGCAATCACAGGAACCGCACTGTAACCCACCATACAATCTGTTTCATTACCCATAAGGTGCCACACCGGCAGTTTGCCCTGCTGCTTATAAATATTCAGCATTGTATTTATCATATCTGGAACGCGTTCTGGTTCAATAAGTGTAAAAAGAGGATGTTCAGCCCTGTAGGTGTCCCACAAAGAGAATATGGAATAATTCACAAATCCCGGATTATGATAAACCTCTTTGTCTGTTCCCCTGTAGTCTCCATTATGGTCATTAAACAGAACAGGATGAGTAAAAGAATGATAAAGAGCTGTGTAGAACGTTCTCATATCATTTTCATTTTTCCCTACAACGGCAATTTTCCCTAGTTCCTTATTCCATTTGTCTCTAGCTTCAGAAACCACGTTATCGAAATTCCAACCGGGGATCTCTGCATCTATATTTGCCAATGCATTTTCCTCACTTACCGGGGAAATACCGATCTTCAGCATTACTTCCTCAGCACCGGAAGATGAAAAATTCAGTACTCCTACAATCTTAACACCCCGGGCAGAATCGCCGGGAACAGCTTTATCATCATTGAACAGACTGAGAGACTCTATTGGCTTTGATGTTTTGATTGCAAACCATAAACGTTGATCCTTTGCCCACCCGGTTGAAAACCTGTACCCGACATATGTTTGGGGATCGGTCTTTTTGAGGAATGTCTTAACAGGCTGGTCCCATCCAATGCCACTAGTGAGATTGATGGCTATATGGGCTTCCTTACTTTCCTGGAAGGTATATCTATGAAAAGCCACTCTTTCTGTTGCCGTCAGTTCGACACGGATACCGTACTTTTTCATTATCACTGAATAATACCCTGCTCTTGCTGTTTCGTCGTTATGCGAGTACAATGAAGCATAACCTTCAAGAGGATTCTTTTCGGTTCCCGGTGACGACTTTATTTCGCCTGTATAGGGTGTAACCATTACATCCCCGAGGTCTCCGATACCGGTACCGCTGAGATGGAGCTGTGAAAAACCTGTAACAATACTGTCTGAATAGTGATATCCGGAGCACCAGTCCCAACCTTTAACATAATTGACAGGACCTGCCTGTACTCCACCGAACGGTACGTTTGCTCCCAGGAAAACATGACCATGGTATCCTGTGCCGATAAAAGGATCGACATATTTTGTAAAGTCGGCAGCTTCAGTATTAACATTTTTTTCGTTTTTACAGGCCGAAAACACGATTAAAGCTGCAAGAATGAAATATAGTTTTTTCATGGAATAATATTTAAAGATCAGGATTGATCCTGTC
>JBJKPQ010000010.1:0-6675 GCA_046706305.1 Bacteroidales bacterium | reverse complement strand
CCCTTATTTATATTAAATTTGTGATGAAAATGAAAAGGATAGCCTTAATACTGATAATGGCAGTTGTATATGCCACAGGTTGTACTAAGACGGAGCCTGTACGTACCTCCGGTACTGATACAATCGATAACATCACTTACCAGTCCACAACATATTATGTTTATGGTTTTTCCTTCTCAAAGGCAAAGCTTGTTTCAACTCTCGATGATCCGGGTCCCGATATTCTAATATATGTAAACCAGGACACGCAGGATAAAAGACTTACTCTACAGTCTGACAACCTGACTGCCTCATTTTATAAAGTTGGCGACTTTGCCGATGAAGCGGCTGCTTCCGATGCTTTTAATAAGCTTACGAGTGCCCAGGTATCAGGATGGCTTGATATGGCAGACCCCGTTGCTCCCAACCAGGTATGGATATATAAAACGGGGAATGATCATTATGCCAAGTTCAGGATCATCAGTACTGTCAATGAAACACGCGATGGTATAGCCTATGGGGAATGCACATTTCAGTGGGTTTATCAACCCGACGGTTCCTCAACTTTCACATCAAAATGATATCCGGATCAACCGATAAAATCTTCCGGATAACCTCACAGGAGGAATTTACCGGCTATGCTCTGGATATATTTGATTATCAGAAAAATAACAATAAAATCCTTGAAGAATTCACAAAAGGGCTGGGACGGTTTGATAAGATTCCTTTAGCCATTGGCGATCTTTCCTATCTGCCGGTGGAGTTTTTCAGGAATAAAAAAGTTATTACGGGGAACAGGCACGAGGAAGTGATCTTCAGCAGCAGTTCCACCACAGGTTCTGTTCCGGGCAGGCACTTTGTAACGGACACCGCTCTTTATGAAACAAGCTTTTATTCATCGTTCAGGTTATTTTACGGCGATCCCGGGAAATATATTATTGCAGCACTACTTCCGTCATATGTGGAAAGAGCAGGATCTTCCCTTGTTTACATGGCCGACCGGCTTATCAGGATGACCAATCATCCTTTAAGCGGCTTCTACAGCGGCAAACCCGGCGAACTGTCGGAAGCGGTCAAAAAAGCGAGTGATACGGGCAGGCAATTATTAATACTGGGAGTCAGCTTTGCACTCCTGGATCTTGCAGAGAAATATTCGCCTGATCTCTCAGGGGTGATTGTGATGGAGACAGGAGGTATGAAGGGACGACGCCGGGAGATAACAAGGGCAGAGCTACATTCAATACTGAAAGAGAAACTTAACATAAAGGCTGTTCATTCAGAGTACGGTATGACTGAGCTTCTGAGCCAGGCCTATTCGAAAGGGGATGGTATCTTTTATTGTCCGCCCTGGATGAAAATAGTGATCAGGGACCCGCAGGACCCTTTAACTATAATAGATGAGCCGGGGAAAACAGGAGGGATCAATATTATCGACCTGGCAAATATCAATTCCTGCTCCTTCATAGCAACAGGCGACCTTGGCAGGGTGCGTGAAGACGGTGGTTTTGAGGTGCTCGGAAGATTCGATAACAGCGATATCCGGGGGTGCAACCTTATGGCAGTATAATCAGCCGGCAGGTTTTTTAGTTACACAGAGCACTGCAGAGTCCCGATAAAATACCGGGATCACAAAGTATCACAGAGACTCCGTCTGTGTGTAACCCGGTGTCGTCTCTGTGATATTTTGTGTAACTATGTAGTTGCCTTTAAATACCCAGTTTGGTTTTTATCTCGGGAGGAATAGCATCTTTATTAACAAGAATGGAAATTGTTTTTGCCCTAACATATTCCTCCGAGATATTTACATAACCTCCATAGGGATTATTTGCCGTTCCCCATGAATTTTTTGTAATATAATATTTTGTCCCGTTCTGATCTTTTGTTATCCCTGTCATATGCATCAGGTGATCGTCGGTGGTTTGCTTGTTATCGTATCCTTCCTCCCTCGATTCCTGTGTTACCCTGGCTTCGGGGAACGGACCTTCGAATTTATAGGCTGTCTTTGCCCTTTCTTCCGGGGTCATTTTCCCAAATTTTGCTTTTTCTGATTTGGTATACAGGTCGGTATTATTTATTTCAGGAATAATGGCCACCCCGTTTCTGTGAGAGAATCCCTTCTCACTAACATCACCGTCCCATGCTATTGTATAACCATGGTCGAGGGAATAATCCATTATTTGTACAAGTTCATCTACCGGAACATTGTAATACTTTTCTTTTCTCCAGTTATCAGGTATGGGAAGAAGGCCTTTTTGATAGAACGGGAAGATCGTAAAGGAAGTAATTTCCACGTAATCGTCAGGATTGATTCCCAGGCTTGCAGTAAAGGATGCCGGAGTGTACCCTACTCCCTTATAGGTGAAGGTACAGGGAACTTTACCCAGGTAGGTGTCAAGCACATCATTAACTATATCAAAATACTGATCGCTTTCCTTTTTCATTTTCAGCGGAACAGTGGCAATGGCATTGATGAATCTGTTCAGTTCCGTATGGTTATGGTACGGGAGACTGTAGTTAAGTCCTGTATATACTTCATTGGGGACAATCCCGTTTTTAGCAAACTCAATAAGCCAGTCGTGGCCCACGCTTCCCTGTCCGAGATTTCCTTTGCCATCTTTCTCAAAATTATCTTTGAGCCTGTCAACATAATTATTTCTTACGATCCACATTTCGGAAAGGTCGTATTCTCCTTTCCCTTTTCTGAGAAGTTCAGATTCAATAAAAGAGGTTGTTGCAAAGCACCAGCATGTTCCGGTGGCTGCCTGGTTCTTTACGGGTGTGGCTTTGAGTTCGACAACAGGAGTGAACACATATCCT
The DNA here is from genome assembly GCA_046706305.1 of Bacteroidales bacterium. Taxonomy (GTDB): domain Bacteria; phylum Bacteroidota; class Bacteroidia; order Bacteroidales; family VadinHA17; genus LD21. Next base: position 3,879 of record JBJKPQ010000010.1, on the reverse strand, counting down.
TCATCTTTCTTTGCTTTTGTGCTTTTCTTTTGCGAATAGGCCGGGCTGATAAAAAGCACCAATGTCAGCACCAGCAGTATACGGTTTTTCATTTCAGTGTGTTGTTATTTAAAAATAAAAAATCCTGGTTGGCCAGGAATGACTTGCTAAACTAATAAAATATATTTAAAACGGAATTATTTTTTTATTTTCCCCGGATCGGAAGTCAATTCCGGTTTACGGTAACCGGAATTTTACATATCATTTGCTTTTGATTACAAGATCATATGAATGGTCTATCCAGGAAAAGATGTCCCTGTCGGGAATTGTCCCGTCGATATATATTGTGTTCCAGTGTTTTTTGTTCATATGATATCCCGGAGTAACCGACGGGTGTCGTTCCCGGAGATCAATGGCGAGAGCAGGATCGCATTTCAGGTTGATACTCAGGTCCCCTTCCAGGTTAACAAGGGCAAAGATTTTGCCATTTCGTTTAAAGACAAGGGTATCGTCACCGAAAGGAAGACTTTCTGTTACATTTTCTTTAGAGATACAATAATCCCTTAGTGACTCTATATCCATTTTATCTCAGAGTTGGGTAGAACGCATCCTCAATATGTTCGATTTCAAATCCCGAATCACTTTTAACAACAGTAATAATATCGAACCTGCTTTCAAGGTTAACATTAAATCTTTTTATATAGCCTTCTGCCGCCAGTATCAACGATTTTTGCTTGGCTCTGTTAACAGCCGCGGCCGGAGGCATCATGTAATTATCGGACCGTGTTTTTACCTCAGCGAATACTAGGGTATCATCTTTTTCTGCTATTATGTCTATTTCATGTTTCCCCCAGGTCCAGTTCCTGGCCATTATTCTGAATCCATTGTCTGTCAGGTGCTTAACGGCAAGGGCTTCACCTTTTTCTCCGAGATCATGTGATTCTGCCATCCTTAAATATCTTAAAAACAATTAATAAAATACTAAATCTGCACACTCACACACACACTCACACTCAAACACACTCACACACACTCACACTCACACTCACACTATCTTATCCTACCCGGTGCCCAGCACCTTTAACCTTATTTATATCTCAATCAGCTTATTCCTGATAGCATAAAGGATAAGGCTTGCAGTGTTCTTTGAGTTTGTTTTGCCAAGCAGGTTTGCCCTGTGTTTATCAACAGTTCTTTTGCTTATGAAGAGGGTCTCGGCTATTTCCTGGTTAGACAGTCCCTCGCATATTTTAATAAGGATCTCTTTTTCTCTTTTTGAAAGGTTTGCGGCCTTGTTCTCGTTTTCGCGGTGTTTGATTTTCTGAATCACGTGGTAGAGCAGCTCCTGTGAGAAGTAGCTTCCGCCCTTTCTTACAGTGAGGATAGCCTCTTTCACCTCTGAGATGTCTGAATCCTTAACAAGAAATCCTTTAGCACCGGCATCAACCATTTTATAATAGTACTCTTCTTCTCCATACATTGAAAGGGCAATGATATCCATTTCAGGACAGATCTTCAGACCTTTCCGGGTGGCTTCTATACCATCCATTTCAGGCATATTGATATCCATAAGTGCAATATCGGCCTTCGTATTTTTTATGATCCGGAGAAATTCCTCACCATTGGAGGCTTCACCGATTACTTCAAACTCCGGAAAGGCATTCAGTAGAATTTTTAATCCATTGCGAAAAAGCTGGTGATCGTCGGTTATGACTATTCTGATTTTATCCATTTTCCTCTGAGTGAAAGCATTGATCATTCTATCATTTTGATCAGGGCGCTGGTCCCTCTTCCGGGATTACTTTCCAGTATGAATACACCGTCTACGGTCCTGACCCGGGTCTCAATATTTGAGATACCCATTCCTTTTGTATCTTCTTTACGGAGACTGGAAGTGTCAAACCCTCTTCCGTTATCATAAAACTGCAAGGTAATAAATTTTTCGTGTTTGTTCAGTTCTATATCTATCCTGGAAGCCCCTGAATGCTGTATGGAATTGTTTATAAGTTCGCATACAGCCCTGTAAACAACAACTTCTTTCTCATTTTCGAGTCGCTGGTTTTCCATGTTCGATTTGAAGTCTATTTCCACTACTTTGGTCTGGTTAATCTTGGTAACAAAAGCACCAATGGCACTTGCCAGCCCAAAATTGGAAAGTATATGCGGGCTCAGATTGTTGGAGATGTCTTTTATTGTGTTTATTGCCTCATTTACAAGGTGATTGGTATTTTGCAGTATTGTATTTCCTGCAGGGTCCTTAATCCTTTCGGTAAGAGCCGATAAAGACATTTTAACAGTGGAAAGGATTGGTCCGAGACCGTCATGAAGGTCTTTGGCAAACCTTTTCTTTTCATTTTCCTCGGTGTTGATTATAGCATTTATGACCCTTCTCTCCGACCTGGCTCTTTCTATATCAGCTCTTTTGAGTGAATAGAACAGTTCGCGGATAAGGATAACACCTCCAATTATCATAACAGATATTAGGACGCCGATCCATTCGTCAATCATCTGCCATGTATAGGAAGGGGTTCCCCTGAAAACCTCAAAAAGCTGGATTATTTTCCTTACTGCCATAAAGACAAAAGAAATAGAAAGCAGTATCCAGGAGAGCCTGTACCTGGTAAGTTTCATAAACCTGAAAGCTATTGCCGCGGCTATTATCTGCAGGATAATGGATAATATGAGTGCTATCAGTCTTACCATATTGAGTTTAATGATCATACAAAAATAGGAGTTAATTTATGTTTTCGGCAAAAGAGTAAAGAAATTTAACGGTGTAACGGTACAACGGCGTAATGGCACAAGGGCGTAACGGCATAATGGTGAAATGGTAAAGCCGTACAGTAGTGCGACGATGTATAAAGCAAGATATTCTCTTTCCCTGGGTCATTTCGCCGTTGCGCCATTGCTCCTTTTTTATTTATCTTTGGTGCATTGAAAAAAAGGATGAATGAAAGCATTGTATAATCTGGGGATAGCCTTATATTCGGCTCTGTTACATATTGTTGCGCCTTTCAATTCCAAAGCCTCCCGGTTGATTAAAGGTCGCAGAAACTGGGCATCAGGAGCCAGGGGAAAAATCACAGCCGGAGACAGGGTTATATGGGTTCATTGTGCCTCGCTGGGTGAATTTGAGCAGGGGCGTCCGTTGATTGAAGCTATAAAAAGGGACTATCCCGGGTACAAGGTTGTGCTTACCTTTTTCTCGCCGTCAGGTTTCGAGGTAAGGAAGAACTATTCCTTTTCAGATTATACATGTTACCTGCCCGCCGACACGCCGGGTAATGCAGAATTGTTTGCAGACCTGATAAAGCCAGAGATAGCAATATTTGTGAAATATGAATTCTGGCATAATTTTATTTCTGCAATTAATAAGAGAGGAATACCACTTTACCTTGTTTCCGGTATATTCAGGAAGGAACAGCATTTCTTCAAATGGTACGGGGCATTTTTCAGGAAGATGCTTCACAAATTCGAGATGATATTTGTGCAGGACAGCTTGTCTGCGGATCTTTTGAAGGGAATAGGCATAGACAGAGTGGTAATTGCCGGAGATACAAGATTTGACAGGGTTATGGAGCTGGCGGCTGCATCAGGAGAAATACCTCAGATTGAATCGTTCAGGAACAATGAGAAACTTTTTCTGGCAGGCAGCAGCTGGAGACCGGATGAAGAGATAATGGCAGAATACATTAATAAGAACCCGGGCAGGATGAAATGGATATTTGCTCCTCATGAAATAGACAAACAGAATATCAGCAGGATTGAGAAGCTTTTTAGTACCAGTGTTGTTCGCTTTTCCGGGTATGATGAACAATTTTCGGATGCAAGGGTTATGATAATAGATAATATTGGGATGTTGTCGTCTGCATATAAATACGCTCACATAGCTGCTGTTGG
>JBJKPQ010000009.1:0-4618 GCA_046706305.1 Bacteroidales bacterium | reverse complement strand
ATTGAAACATGGTATAATGTAAACAGGGTACATACAACATTAAAAACATCTATTAAGGATAAAAAAGAGAAATTAATAAATCAATTAGTAGCTTAATAAATTGTCCAGTTTTTTGTTGCAGGTTCAGTAAACTCCGTGCTACTCTGTGGTTAAAACAATTACTCCGTGCTAACTCCGTGCTACTCCGTGGTTAAAAACAATTACTCCGAGTAAACTCCATGGTTAGATTTATTCAACATTATAGTCTCTGCCATTGTTTAATATGAAAAACATTTTTGCTGATGCTGCGGAAATTGTATAACCCGTCTATTTTCCAGGGCAATTTAAGGAAGAAGAACTATTTTGAAGGATGGTACTTCAAGCAGGTAACACCCGATCATAGTACTGCAATTTCAATCATCCCGGGAATATCTCTTGCCCGGAGTGATCCTCATGCATTTATACAGGTCATGAATGGAGCAAGAGGGGAAACACATTATCTAAGATATCCATATAAAAGTTTTAAATGGAACAGCCGTAACTTCTGTTTAAAAGTAGGTGATTCAGAATTTACAAACAGTGGTATCAAACTGGATATAACAGGTGATGACATACGGCTTCATGGTGAAGCAGATTTCAGTAACCGGGTAAAATATCCGTCTTCATTTTTGTCGCCCGGTATAATGGGATGGTATTCGTTTGTCCCCTTTATGGAATGTAATCATGGCATTGTATCTGTTAACCATGATCTTACAGGTAAGATCCTGTACAACGATGATGTCTACAATTTCGATGGGGGGAAAGGGTACATTGAGAAGGACTGGGGAACATCATTCCCGGAAGCATGGATATGGATTCAGAGCAATGTTTTTGATTACCCGTCAACCTCTTTCATGATTTCAATAGCCAAGATACCCTGGATGGGAAAATTCTTCATTGGGCTGATCTCCTTCCTCCATTTGCAAAACCGGTTCTTCATCTTTGCCACCTACAATAAATCCACATTTTCCATTCTGCGAAATAATGCGGAAGAACTGGTTATAACAACCCAAAATCATGCTTTTGCCCTGACTGTGCAGGTCACAAAGAATTCATTCTGTGATCTAAAAGCTCCTGTGGCAGGAGAGATGTCGAGGGGCATTAAGGAAAGCGCCGATTCAGTGGTTCATCTCAGCTTGTCTGACAATACTGGAAAAGAGATATATAACGATACCGGCAGGGTAGTCGGCCTGGAGATCATAGAGGAGATATTTGATTATGTGAAACCGGCTGATCATTAACATGCTACCTTAGGGATTAATAATGATCTTATGTATACCTGTAATATTGAAATAAATGGCAACTGAATTTATTTTTCCGGTTGAATGTTTTTACATTTTGTGCAATGATGGCTACCTTAGAGAGCCCTATCCAAAATGATATTATGACAATCAAAAAATCAATATAAAAATGAAAAAGATAATTACTGCCCTGGTTATTTTGATGGTATGTGTTTCGTTAACAGCACAAAAGCATCCGGGATGGCTCAGGGATGCTGTCTTTTACCAGGTTTATCCCAGCTCTTTCCAGGACAATGACGGCAATGGCATAGGAGATATCCCGGGTATTGAATCGCGGCTCGGTTATATTAAATCAATAGGGGTAAATGCCGTATGGCTGAACCCTGTATTCAGATCAGCTTTTAAAGATGGGGGTTATGATGTGATTGATTACTATCAGGTTGATCCGCGTTTTGGCACAAACACAGGGCTGGTTAATTTTGTTAAGGAAGCCCATAAAAAGGGGATGCATGTTGTTCTCGATCTTGTGGCCGGTCATTCTTCCGATCAGAGTCCATGGTTTATTCAGTCAAGGGAAGCTGATGTGAATCTGCATTACAGCAATTATTATATCTGGGCCAATGAAAAGCCGTCCGACCTGAGCCGTCAGGATGCATCGCACTTTGTGGAGGCTGATGCCCCGAGGGCAAAATATTACATCAAGAATTTCTTCGACAGTCAGCCTGCCCTTAATTACGGGTATGCCCATCCCAACCCGGACCATCCATGGGAACAGCCCGTTGATGCCCCCGGACCACAGGCAGTGGTGCGTGAGTTGAAGAACATTATTACCTTCTGGATGGAAAAGGGAGTAGATGGTTTCCGTGTCGATATGGCAGCAAGCCTTGTGAAGGATGACCCTGATAAATCTGCAACCATTGCCTTATGGAAAAAGCTGAATGCCTGGTTTGCAGAGAAATTTCCTGAAGGTGTTCTGATTGCAGAATGGTTTGATCCAAAGCAGTCTATTGAGGCAGGCTTTGACATAGACTTCCTTTTACCGGGTAACCTGTTCCAGTCGCGTTCGTTCAGGAATCCGGAACCTGTGAAAGTATATTTTGATAAAGCAGGGGAAGGAAGCATTGTTTCGTGGTACAAGAGTTTTGAAGATCAGTATGAAAATACTGTTAACAAAGGGTATATTTCAGTACCGACAGGTAATCATGATAATCCCAGGATAGCTGATTCTTTACGCAACGGGAATGAACTAAAGGTGGCAATGACCTTCTTTCTTACACTACCCGGCGTGCCTTTCATATATTATGGCGATGAGATTGGTATGAAATATATTCCGAAATCTCCCGATGTCGAAGGCAGCTTCTTCCGTTCAGGCAGCCGCACTCCAATGCAGTGGGATAACAGTAAAAATGCAGGATTCTCGACGGCTCCTTCCGGTAAGCTCTATATCCCTGAAGACCCTGACCCCAACAGGCCTACAGTTGCAAAAGAAGACAAGGACCCAGGCTCACTTCTAAATTATGTCCGAAGTCTGCTGGCTCTGCGTGAAAAGACTGCAGCCCTGGAGAATAACGGTGAATGGAAACTTGTGAGCGACGTGAACAAGCCTTATCCTATGGTATATATGCGCAGTAGCGGGAATGAAAGATATATTATAGCTATCAATCCTTCCGGCAAAAGTGTGAAAGCTGAACTGCCGGACCTTAATGCCCAAAGTGCATCGTATGTATTCGGAACATCGGACAAATGTACTTACAGGCCGGGCAAAAAGACAAATATTGTAAAGATGCCTGCTGTATCGGCTGCTATTTATAAAATAGGGGAATAACCCTTTTTGTACGCTACTTTTTGGCCCGGATAACAGGTTATACAGCCATGTCGGCTTTGTCATCTGAATCTGAGATCATACGCAGGGTACTCTCTTTAAACTCTGAGAGAAGTGATGTAAAGACTTCCTTAACTGATGTTATTGTGGTTGCACGGAATGCATTGCTTCCTGCAAAGGCAAATCCCTTTTCAAAATTGCCCTTCACGGCGTTCACCAAAGCTGTAATTATACAGTACGGACTTTTACTGATATCACAAGTCCTGATACATTTGAAAGGACATTTCTTGGGCTGCCTTTTTCCATCTTTTACTTTCTGAATAAAGTTGGAGAATATAGCACGTCCGGGCATTCCTACCGGGCTCTTGATTATTTCTATATCTTCTTCAACTGCATCGATATATGTTTGTTTAAAACCTTCCGATGCATCACATTCATATGTTGTGACAAACCTGGTACCCATCTGAACTCCGGATGCTCCAAGGTCCATTATTTTACGGATATCTTCACCCGTATAAATGCCGCCTGCAGCAAAAAGAGGTATCTTTTTATTATATTTTTCCTCAAAGGACCTCAGCTCATTTACTATTTCCGGCACCAGTTTTTCAAGAGTATAGTTATTGTCACTTATCTGATTTTCCTTAAAACCAAGATGTCCGCCGGCTCTGGGACCTTCCACGATAACTGCATCGGGAAGGTAGTCATAAGCAGATTTCCACTTTTCACAAATTATCTTTGCTGCCCTTGCCGACGATACAATGGGAACAAGTTTTGTTGTGCTGTCTTTCCTGAGAAACGATGGAAGATCAAGAGGCAGACCGGCACCGGCTATAATAAGATCAACCTTTTCAGATATTGATGTCTTTACCATATCGACAAAATTTGTCATGGCCACCATAATATTAACTCCGATCACACCCTTCGTCTTTTCCCTTGCTTTACGAATCTCTTCCTGCAGCCCGTGTATGCTGGCTTTTAGATAGTCTTTTGAGAAGTTCCGGTAAAGAAGTCCTAATCCTGCACTGGAAATTACACCTATTCCACCTTCATTGGCAACAGCTGCTGCAAGTCCTGAAAGTGATATCCCTACGCCCATTCCACCCTGTATAACAGGTACTGCTATTGTAAGATTACCAATGTTTAATGCCTTCATCTGTTTTTGGATTTACATTTTATGAACGGCCAAAGGTAGTCAAATTACTTTCCCTGCAAGCCTAATTAATCTTTTTTAACTGACTCACCTCTTTTCGCACTTACGTTGCTTCGCAAGTCGGTGTCTTCGACTCTACGTTCTCCGCTCATAATTGCTTCCTCCATGCCGGTAAAAAATTACCCTCCTACGCTAAAGCTTCGGACTGCGTCCGCCGAAGCGGACTACGTCCGACGGAGGCGGAGGCCAAAGCAAAAAATTACAATTGAATTACAATTGAATGACTTTCTTTAAACCACGGAGTTACACGGAGTATTACACGGAGTCAGAATCCAACTCTCGCTCTCACACCCGCACTGGCTCTTAACCAACCCCTTGCCCCTTGCC
>JBJKPQ010000008.1:0-17880 GCA_046706305.1 Bacteroidales bacterium | reverse complement strand
AAAAAACTTGCAAGAGACCTGAGAAAGAACATGACACTCTCTGAAGTTCTGTTGTGGAATGAACTGAGAAATAAGAATATGATGGGATTTGACTTTGACAGGCAAAAGCCACTAGGAAATTACATCGTTGATTTTTATTGTAAGGAATTATCGCTGGCAATCGAAATTGACGGTGATTCACATTATTATAGCTATGATAATGATGCTAAAAGACAATATGAACTGGAAGAAATAGGGATTAGATTCTTAAGATTTGATGATATTGAGGTCAAGAAATCAATAGATAATGTTTTGAAGGTAATTGAACTTTGGATAATTAATAACCGACCCACCCCAGTCCCCTCCGAGGAGGGGATTTAAGAGCCTTTGAATCTGGCCCATACATCATGATAAGATGATGAGCAACGCAGATTAATTCATGCATATATATAGCCCGGCATACTTGTAGTGAGTGTGAGCCCGCCCGACTGAACGATTCAGTCGTTCGGGCGGGTGTGAGTAGTGAGTTGATTCTGTCGGACTCCCCTCCTTGGAGGCCAGTCCCGACCGAAGCGTCGGGGGGGCTTGGGGTGGATTTTTCGAAGGCACAGAGGCGTAATGGCACAGAGGCGCAACGGTATAACGGCGCAAAGGCACAACGGCGTAATGGTGAGGTAAAGTTCTTGGTTCCCCTCCTTGGAGGCCTGTCCCGACCGAAGCGTCGGGGGGCTAGGGGTGGGTTAAGACAGTGTGAGTTTGAGTGTGGATGTTAAAGCGAAAGATAATGGCGCCGGTTTGCAAACCGGCGCCAATCCCTTAACTTACTTAGCTCCTTTTGTTGTAATCTCTATAACCCCGTTCTTCCCTGCCTTGCCATATTTGGCTGTTGCATGTTCATCCTTGAGAACATTTACTGAAGCAATATCGTCGGGTGATACAGAATCAACTCCTTTATCCGATACCTTACCGTCAATAACTACAAGGGGAGCATCCGGTCCTGAAGGAAATTTATCAGGGAAAACAGTAACAGCGTTAGCCGATTTTTTTGTGGTTATAATAATAACCCCGTTACGTCCTTCCCTGCCATAGGCATCACGAGCCTGTTCCCCCTTGAGAACTGAAACAGATTCCACCTTCTGTGGGTCGAGGATGCTTACATCTATATCTGTCTTTTTACCATCGATTATTATCAGTGCTTTGTTCTTTCCACTTATTTGTACAGCCTGTCCAACTCCGGTGTCGACAGACCCTTCCTTATGCACTTCCCTGATAATCACCCTGGCAGTATCTTCAACCGGAGGAGGCGGTGGAGGAGGCGGCGGTGGCAACTGGTTTCCCTGCATATCAGAGACCGGCGGAGGAGGTGGTGGTGGGGGCATCTGACCTTCTGAAACATCTTTAACAGGAGGGGGTGGCGGCGGCGGCGGCGGTGGTGCCGGTAAAGCCTCAGACGACTTCCTTGCCTTAGCTTTTACAGCTGTATCCTGCTGAGTTATTACCTTGTCATTTTTTATTACTGCTGGAAGGGTCCGGGTACTTACTGTTGCAGTAGTGTTAAGATTAACTTCACTTTTGATACCCGGAGCAACCGGTAAGCTGTACACCGGAGTTGCAAACACGTAAAGTATAAGCGCTGCCACCGGAATAATCAGAAAGAACTTCAGCTTTCTGTAAGGTGAACATATTATCTTTTTCATCATGTTAAATCGTTTTTTTGTGAGTGATTCATTAAATGAATTAGCCAGACCTGCAACACGTATTCCAAGAGTCTGGTTTAAAAGAGCCGCTCTGTACACTGCCGGATCGGAAGTAAGCTGCAGCGCTACTTCATCGGCCAGATACTCATGGTTCTGCCTGATATATCGAACATAGATCCAAACAAGCGGATTGAACCATTGTATGGCACAGAGCAACCGGGCCAGCAAGAGATCGATCCAGTGCATCTGCCTTACATGTACAAGTTCATGATTCATAATCTCCCCTATTTCATCGTCTGAAACTGAAGGATTGATAAAAACATAGGAGAAATATGAAAAAGAAGATGTGTAGTCAGCAGTCCTGATCAGTTTTACCGGATCATCTTTGCCATTTCTTGTTTTCCTGATTGTTTTACGGATAAGCCTGTTCTGGTAGTATGCCCTGTACACCACAAAGACAATCCCTGATATATATAAAATAAAAAATAGCAAAAAGACATAATCGCGCCATGGACTTAAACCGGACTTAGCCGTTGCGATATTCCCGGCCGGGATAATTACATTACGGATCGCAGGAAGTTCCACCACATACCGTATACTTATAAATGGCAAAAAGACAGAAGCCAGTATACCGGTAAGAAGGTAGATCCTGTTCAGTGTAAAATATCGCTCATTCCCAAGAAAAAGAACATATACCGTCAGAAACCCAGTCAACCAGGTCACCGACTTCAGCAGATACATGGCAATAGCTTCCATAGTTATTTCCTCCCCGATTTCTTCAGTTCCTTTTTTGTGTCTTCAAGCAGTTCTTCGAGCTCTTTCATGGTAAGATCCTTCTCACGCGCAAAAAAGGATGCCATGGCCGGAAAAGAATTGTTGAAATAATCCTCCATTAAACCGAAAAGCTGGCTCCTGGAATATTCAGATCTCGAAACAAGAGGATGATATAAATGCACATTGGCATATGCCTTATGCCCTACATATCCCTTCTTTTCCAATACCCGTAATACCGTAGATACAGTGTTACGTGCCGGCTTTGGTTCGTCAAACCTGTCGCGGATATCCTTCACGATACCTTCCTTCATATCCCACAGTATTTGCATTACCTGTTCTTCTGCCTTTGTAAGCTTCATAATTTCAGATTTATACTATTTATAATTCAGGTGATTGGCAATGGGCTGCAGGCGATAGGAAGAATTTAAATATTCCGCCACCTGCCACCTGCCACCTGCCACCTGTTACCTGACGCCTGACGCCTGACGCCTGACACCTGACACCTTCCTTATCAATCCTTCCCTGCAAAAATATGACTATTTTTATAGTCGCGCAAATATTTTTTAATAAATTTGACTATGCATATAGTTATTTTTTAATAAATGTATTGACATATTAGCCAGTGGCACTAATGAGTATATAGAAGAAGAGCTGATGAAAAACAATGAAACTTTTCCGTTTCCGCGGTGTTAATATTACAGTTCTCAGAAAACAGGATGCTTAAAAACCGGTAATAAATTTATGCATGACATCGTCAGTATGTCTTAACAGATGAACAGATAAGAGATTTTTTAGTAATTTGCATGTCATATTTATTTTAACAATAACAATTCTTTACACATGAAAAAAGTTGTAACATTATCACTTGCACTGTTAAGCGCAGTGCTTTTTGTGCTTCCTGCCAGGGGTCAGGCCGTTAATACACTTACATCCAAGGAGAAAAAAGAAGGATGGGTACTATTGTTTGACGGGAAAGACTTTAAAGGATGGAGACAGGTCAATGGCAAGGCAATGCCGGCGAACTGGAAAATTGACGACCACTCGATGGAAGTATTTACTGCACCAGGTAAAAATCCCGGTCAGGGATCCAACGGCGATATTATCTATTCGGCAAAAAAATTCAAGAACTTCGAACTTTCAGTCGACTGGAAAGTAAGTAAATCTGCAAATTCAGGGATATTCTTTGATGTAAGGGAAGTACCGGGCAAGCCTATTTACTGGGCAGCACCGGAAGTTCAGGTACTTGATAATGTTAATGCAGAAGACAATAAGATACCGAGCCACCTGGCCGGATCCCTTTATGATATGATTCCTGCAGATCCCAAGACAGTAAAGCCTGCCGGACAATGGAATACAATAGTTATAAAGGTAAAAGACGGACAGGTAACCCATATCCAGAACGGAACACTTGTGGTCCAATACCAACTGTGGACACCGGAATGGGATAAAATGGTACAGAACAGCAAGTTCAAGGATTTTCCAGGGTTCCAGGAAGGCATCTCAAAAGAAGGTTATATCGGATTACAGGATCACGGATATGATGTCTGGTTCAGAAACATAAAGATTCGTGAACTCTGATTAATTAAAACTGCAACCGGGTTTTTGTCCCTCAGGTAAGAAGATTCTCTGAACTGCGGGCCCATGACCCGGCTGCCTTTTATCTTTAGCCTGTCAGTTTCTCAGTATCTTTAAAGATAGGGAATTATATTTGAAGCTATTCAGAAGGGAAGGAATAATAATCTACCGGATCGGGGCGGATATAATAGTACCGCGACCGTACTGCAAGTCACACTGACGGCAAACATGAACGGGAGAGGTTTTTTGGCCACAGCCGGAAGGATTTGAATAAATAATTTTATTATTTTTATGCGCTCAAAGGGTTGTTAGCTCAGTTGGTTTAGAGCATTACCTTGACAGGGTAGGGGTCACTGGTTCGAATCCAGTACAACCCACTAACAGAAAGCGCAAACAGGTTTCAAAAGACCGAATGCGCTTTTTTTTACAGAAATAAACCAAAAGCCTGAACAGATGAAAAAGAAGAAGTTTTTATTCACCTTCATAATGGCTTTTTGTTGCATAACTTTTCCCCATGCACAATCTGTCACCCATTATATCGGATTAAAAACCGGTTTTGGAATACCAAATCTTACAGCAGGTACTATAGTCACTCCGCTTAGCGAGGGCTATTCATCAAGAATAGGGTATTACGGCGGCATCATCGCCGAGATGCAGACCGGTAAAAGGCTGGGAATCCGTTGCGAAGTAAACTATTCGTCGCAGGGAGGCAAAAGATACGGTCTTCAGGCATTGCCGGTACCTGCAGAATTGCAGTATTTATGGCAGATACTGCCTTTGTTTGGTTCTTCTCCAGATGAATATATGTATGCCGATATAAAAAGTTATGCAATCCTCAACTATGTAGAAGTTCCTGTAATGCTTAAAGCAAGTTTTAATATTGCGGGGAACATTCATTTTTACGTTAATGCCGGTCCCTACCTTGGTATACTTGTTAATGCAAAGAATATTACAAAAGGTTCAGACTACATATATATAAATAAAGAGGGAACCATAACTATCGATGACGTTTTTCAGCAGGCCAAGATACCCTACACAGTGGGGGTACAGAACTTTGATCATACTGAAAACATAACTTCAGATGTACACAGGCTTAATGTAGGCGGCGAAGGTGCCATGGGCTTTGATGTTGACATGGGCTCGGGAAAGCTTTTTATAGAAGGAGGAGGAAACTACGGATTTGTTCACATCCAGTAGGATAAGGCCAACGGTACAAATAATACCGGCGCAGGAACTGTTACTGTTGGTTATCTGCACCGATTCTGACTCTGAACAGCTAACAGGGAAGCCTGTCGAGCAGTGCAAAAAAATCTCTTTTTACTGAAGCTGCCAGAGATGCATTTATAAGCTCATCTCTTTTTGTCATAATATATTTCCCGGGAACAAGCTCATTTGCGCCGTTATCAACCATTTCCCTTAAAAGATCCGGTGTCGGTTCGGGATGAAACTGCAATGCAAGCACCCTGTCCCCATACAGATAAGCCTGGTGCCTGCAGGCTTCGGAACCGGCCAGGAGAACAGCCCCGGCAGGAAGATCAAAAGTATCACCATGCCAGTGAAATACTTTCCAGGTACTGCCAAGATGAGAGAATAATCCGGATGACTTTGCCTCTTGTTGAAATGTTATTTCATACCAACCAATTTCCGTTTCTTTGTTTCTGTAAACAGGTGCTCCCAGGGCAGAAGATATAAGCTGCGATCCGAGGCATATTCCCAGAACGGTCTTCCCGGCATCAATAGCTTTTCTGATAAACATCTTTTCATCCGCAAGCCACCTGTACTTATCCTCATCGTTTACACTCATGGGCCCTCCCATAATAATCAGCCAGTCGATAGCGGAAAGGTCGGGCCATACTATTTCTTCATAGAATTTAGTCGAGGTCAGATTGTGTCCTTTTAATGATGCCCATTCGATAATACTTCCCGGATCTTCAAAGGGTACGTGCTGAAAATAATGAATATTTAATTTTTCCATTTGCTTATAAATATGAATAGAGTGAATCAATAATGAAAATCAGTATCCCGTAATATAGTTCCTTCTCCCCTGGGGGAAGGCCGGGATGGAGATTAATTTCTTAAAAATAATTTTAATGCATGTCATGAAAAGTCGAAGCCGGAAATATATGCCGGTGCATTATAGAATGCTTCTTTCTCCTTATCTGTCAGGTTAATAAATCTTGCATAGACCAGCCCGGGTTTAGCATTCAGCATCCTGTTAAGGGGGCCCATGTTCACCTCACCTCTTATCTTATCGAATAATCCTCCCCTGTCGTCAAGCCAGGTAAGTCCGGTATTAAATCCTTCCGCGGCACAAACCGACTCAAACAGGTTTGCAAGCATTCTCTCCTTCCCTTTCCTGCAATAGATAGCATCAAACACAAGGTAACGAAACTCTTCCGGATTAAACAAACGCCTGAAGAAAGGCATCTTAGGCAGGACTTTCATTATGACCCATCCCCATACACCTGGTATATCATATACTTTATAAGAAGAAGGTATTGCACTTACTCCGGCAATTATCTCATCGTTCTCCTTAAGAACATAATACCTGTCGCCATAAAATGTGTAATCGGTACTGAAAAACGAATAATCGCGATAATAATCGAGAAGAAGGTCTTTCATTTTTTCCTTTTCCGTATCCATTAGTTTTGATACCCGCTTATCTCTTGAAGGAGAAATCCTGCTGAAGGCCACCGTAAGGAACGATCGTATATAGTCATAGCCGGCCTGGCTCACAAGGTTCCTCGATCTCTCGTTCATACTTTCAAGGAAAGCATACATAACGTGCTTATCGCCTTCAAACACATTGTCCAGTCCGAGAATATGAGGTTTACTGAAAATATCGAGAGTTCTTTTCTTAAAATTATCATCTTTTTCAGGTCGAATTGCCGTCTTCGTACGTCTTTTCCCTTTTATATCAGACTGGTAAAGAGAATGAAAAGCAAGGTAGCGAATATAAGAGGTAGGGTAACGAAGAGCTCCCTGTCCTGAAATACGGAAGCATGCACCCACAGTACCTGTAATATGGTTCTTTTTGTAAAGGGAAACAAAGCGTATCTGGTCTTTATATGCAGCTATGCGGGGTCCCACATTGAGAAGGGAGAAACGTAACCCGCCTTCCGAGCCCTGAACAGCATGTTTCAGAATATCGAGAATACCGTCGTTAGCATGATCGGAAATTCTTACTTCCAGCCCTTTATAGTTAAAAATACTCTTTTCAAACATATTTTACCTGCAGTCTTATCCTCTCATCCTAATATCCCAAACCCTATGATATTGTTGGCAAAAGGGCCGAAGATATCAGGAGATCCTCAGGGTTAGTAATTTTGATGTTCTCACGGTTTCCTTCAACAATAATTATTTTCTCACCCATCTTCTCCAATACTGTTGCATCATCGGTAAACTCAGCTGCATAATCCTGCTTATAGGCCTTTTTTATAAGTTCACTTCTGAATACCTGTGGTGTTTGTATCTGTCTTACCTGCATCCTGTTTATAGGTTTGCTCCCTTCATTGCTGACGATCCGGAGAGAATCTGACGGGGCTACCGCCGGAATTGCATTACCATATTTAGCCGCAGTTTCAAAACATCGTTTGATAGTATCGATGCTGACAAATGGTCTGACGCCGTCGTGAATGGCTACAAGTGAGGGAGTGTTAACAAATTTGAGCCCGTTTTTCACAGAAACAAATCTGTGTGATCCTCCTTTGACAAGGGTATGGGGTACATCAAAGGAATGCTTCTTTTGCAGCTCTATCCAGTACCTCAACTGGTTTTCCGGAAGCACGGTAATAATTTCCACCGATTCATTAAAAGCCTTAAACCTCTCGATAGTATGCATAAGTACCGGCCTTCCCGCCAGATCAAGAAACTGTTTCGGAACATCAGCTCCCATCCTTTTCCCACTTCCTCCTGCTACAATTACTACATACAAATCCATAATAAATCTTTTATTCCTCTGTATAAAGAAATCTTTTAATACTTCTCTTTGGAGTCTTTGCAAACTCCTCGTTATGTATCCTGAACTTACTTACCGCCATGAAATCAGGTAATCTTTCATTCACCTCTTTCCTGATCTGCTCTAGAATAGGCAAAAGCTGCTCCTCTGAAATATTGTCCTTCTTCATCATTTCAATATCGGGATAAACCAGGGCAACAAGCTTATTTTCCTCCGAAATGACAACAGACTCAGCTACATAGTTTTTATTGTTAATGACCGATTCTATTTCCTCGGGGTATATATTTTTACCCGATGGTCCGAGTATCATACTCTTACTTCTCCCTTTAATAAATATATTTCTTTCCTTATCGATTATACCCAGGTCGCCCGTGTGCATCCACCCCTGGTCGTCTATCATCTCCTTAGTGGCTTTTTCATTCTTGTAATAGCCAAGCATCACATTTTCACCTCTCAGTATGATCTCACCAACTACTCTTTCCGGATCTTCTGAATCGATTGTTACTTCCAGTGTATCAACAGGGCGGCCAGATGCTCCCTGCTTCGTGGTATCCCATGATGCATAACTTATAAGCGGACCGCATTCGGTCATTCCATAACCGACGGTGAAACGGAATCCTATCTTTTTAAAGAATTTCTCCGCATCCGCATTAAAAGCAGCCCCGCCAATGACTATCTCATGGAACCTGCCGCCAAATGTTTCTGTGAGGGTTTCCCTGATTTTCTTATATAAAATTTTGTTGATCCCCGGAATTGTAAGCAGAACTTTCATTACCGGCTTATTGATTACGGGCAAGAGCTGCTTTTTGAATATTTTTTCTATAACGAGAGGCACTGATAAGATAAGTCTTGGTTTTATCTCCTTGAATGCCTGTATTATGATTTGGGGAGAAGGTGTTTTCGACAATATTGTTATATGGCATCCATATGTAAAAGGGAAAAGAAATTCGAATGCACATCCGTATGTATGAGCAAGGGGCAGAAAAGACACAAGAGGATCCCCGGGTTTGAGAGGCATATTATTCTGAGCAAACCTGACATTTGCGGCCAGGCTGTTATGTGATAACATCACACCTTTCGAAAATCCTGTTGTTCCCGACGTATAGCTAATAACCGCCAGGTTATCGTTGCTTACGTCAGAGAATTTGATATCTTCTTTTTTAATCTCCGGATAGGTATGCCCGTATTTCTCATCAAGCTGATTGTATGCTTTTTTTACCTTTTCGCTGGAAGATATAACCAGTTCAAAGCTGTCGGCCGAGAATGTACCCAGAATTTCGGGCAGCTTGTCAACCGGCAATGAATCATAAATCTTATCATCCACGAAAAGGAGCTTCGAATCGCTGTGATTGATGATGTTGGTGAGGTCTTCCGGTTTGAAGTCGGGAAGGACCGGCACAATAACAGCACCATAGGTCACTGTGGCAAGGTAGATAATACACCAGTTAGCCGAATTACGTCCGACCAGGGCTATTTTATCAGCTTCCCTGATTCCTGAATCCTTAAATAACATGTGTAACTTAAGAATTTTTTCGGCAATTTCTTTGTAGGTATAGCCCTTCTCCCTGTAGTTGGAAAGAGCTTCAATATCCCAGTTTTGCCTTATACTATCTTCGATATAACCAATCAGACGTTCCCGGATCATAATTCAGGTGTTTTAATTATACATCAAAGTTACGATTTGATATTTACTGCCTGTTAAAAATCTTTCTTTTAAATCAAACAGAATATAAAGGTAAGTTTTTCAGATGAAATACATAAGAAGGATGGCCACAATGGAAAGCATGTTTACAACCGTGAAAAAATAATTATATCCTTCCCTTTTTTTACTGAACTGCCCCAGTTTCCTTGCAAATATTCCAATTGTAGGGACAAATAACACTATCAGAAACGCAAAAAACTCTACCCCGAAAAAAACTGTTTCAAGTCCTCCCCTCACAAGGGCAGAAAGGTAAATTATAATGAGCAGAACGAGCAGGTACAACAGGTAGCTTACTTTCAGAAGCAGTGTTGACACTTTCCTCCTCTTATGAAGCTGGTGTGGTTTGAGGTAGGCATATGCCAGGGCAAAGACAATAATTATAAAAACAACTCCGAGAATATGATTTAGTATCTCTCCGAAATTGGCCATATCACCTGATATTAATTTACTAATCACGATTCCTTGTCTGACCATATAAGTGAACTTGCACCCAGTACGGCAGCATTCTGAGTGCTCAGCTCAGATGCAAGGAGTTTAACTTTTCCCTTATATATACTTAACAGATTTTCTTCCATATATTCTTTAGCCGGCTCAAATATCAGGTCTTTGGCAAGAGCCAGCCCGCCAAAAAGAAATATTGCTTCAGGATTTGTATGTGCCACAACATCAGCAAGTTTAAAGCCCAGCATTCTACCTGTATGTGTAAATGCCCTTTTTGCTATATAATCGCCCTTTTTAGCTGCGTCGTGTATCTTCTCGGCATCAAGATCCTCAAAACTGAACTTTCTCAGTTCACTTGGCTTATTGCTGTCGGCCATAATCTTGAGTAATGACCGTTTAAGACCGGTGGCAGATACATATGTTTCGAGGCATCCTTTCCTTCCGCATCCGCACTCACGGTTTGATTCTCCGGGACGAATTGCTGTATGACCTATTTCACCTGCAAAACCATCATGGCCGTAAACGAGCTTGCCATCTATAACAAATCCGCTCCCAAGGCCTGTTCCCAGCGTTATAACCACAAAATTCTTCATGTTTTTTGCACCTCCGTATATCATCTCTCCCACTGCAGCAGCATTGGCATCGTTAGTAACAATAACAGGGAGGGATGTATGTCTTTTAAAGACATCGGCAAGAGGAACTATACCCTTCCAGGGAAGACCCGCTGCATGCTCTATTGTTCCTTTATTAATGTTGCCCATGGGAGCACCTATACCAAATCCTACTACTTCAATCCCGTTACCTATCTTCTGACCGGTAATCATAATTTTCTCATGCAGCGCCGCCACATAAACTTCAATCTCGTCATATTGAGCTGTTTTTAAAGAATCTTCCCCCAGAATATTTCCGGCCCTGTCTACAAATCCGAATACCGTATTTGTGCCGCCAATATCAATACCTACTGCAACCTCTTTCTTTGCCATAATTTATTTTGTGTAATCGTTTAGTATGGTAAATATAATAATTACAAATATATTATATAAGGATTAAAGTTTTATTACATCACTGTCGTAACTTTATGTAGTGTATAATGTTGAAATGAAGCAATTTAATGCTACAATCAGTGAAGCTCTTTTTTTTGTTTGCCGGCACATAAACATTCAGCCCCTGGATTTATAAAAAGGTATCCGTGAGTATAATGACTGAAATAATATATAAAATGCCCGCCGGGGACAGAAGAAATCCTCAGCAGGCATTTTAGTCGTGTAGCAGATCGCAAAAAAATATTCTAAACGGATCAGATAATTTTATATGTTTCAGCTATTCCGGAATATATTCGTTCCCTACCTTCCTTGCTCTTGTGGGTTTGTCAAGGTTGATGCCCAGCGACACCCCGGTTTCAACAAGGATATTCCAACCGGCTGCAAGCTGAACATATTCTGCATATTCCCCACCATCGGGGATTATAATTGTAGGAAAGATTGTCTTTCTCGTAGAAACAGCAATAATATTAAGTCCCACCCCATCAACAAGGCACTCTTTGAATTTTTCTTCTTCTTCCGGGAAAGGGTTCACCCAGATTACCACCTCACTTTTATCCATTACCTCTTCTATTCCGTGCACTGCAAAGGTACCTTCAAGATAGGCCGATTTCTTTCTTGTTATTTCGTTTGTTTTTAGCGCAAGTTCTTCAGCCACACCGTTATTCCTTCCGGCAAAGTATATAATGCTTGCATCTCTGATTATTGCAGTCACTTCCGGATCTATCCCGAGGGTAAGGGCTTTTTCTGTTTTGTTTGCAAGGTCGTCAAGGCCTTCCATTTTCTCTCCTTTTATTTTCCTGAGAAGTGCATCATAGAACAATCCCTGTTCTATTACCGATTTGGTTGCAGCTACGGCATCTTCTTTTCCGCAAATAAGTACGTGGGTGTCGTCGGCCAGCTCTTCCAGCTTGGTATTATGGTTTGCTGTCAGACCAAATACAGCCTTATGCCCTTCCTTTTTCAGTTTGGAGGAAAGACGGACCACCTCTTTTGTTTGTCCCGAATTTGAAGCCGCAAATACCGCAAAATCGTTGAGGTTGTACTCTTCTGCCTGAGTTCCGCCCTCGGTCATAACAGGAATTTCAAAATTCCCGGCCAGGTTGGAGGTTATGGCTCTTTTGGCAGGAAATATCCTGCTGCTTCCTTCACCTGTAAGAAACAGTCCTTTTTTCGATTTAACTACCTCTGCAAATTTAGCAGCTGCCTCCGGATCAAACTGCTTAATGATACCCGGGGTCTCCATCATTTCCTTTACAAGAGCAAACTTGTTATACTTTTCTTCATTTAAGTTCATAGCTATGACATTTTATTAATAAGAAATTCTGAAAGATCGTTCTGAACCTGTGGTTCTTTCTGGAATCCGCCTCCAAGATGCTGCCAGTAGACCTCTGCATACTCAACACCTGCCATTTTCCCGTAGTTACGGTTTCCTTCGAGTACAAATCCAAAGAAATCATCAATCTTATGCATATGTTTCATAAGGTCGATCTGCGACTGGTGATATTCCAGCATTTTTTTCTTAGTCGCGATTACGGATGTGACATCAACATAAAAATGAGGAGGAACTATGCTGGAGCCGAGAGGATCGGATAAAGTCAGAGGTGATGAGTGATACAGTAATGGAGTTATTTCTAAGGGTTCTTCTTCAACCGGCACAGTATCGAGTGATGCTATCATAGCAGCAGCCTCTACAATATTTGATGTGGTCCGGTGATCGGAATGGTAGTCATTATTAAGGTGTGTAAAGACTATTCCTGCTTTCACTTTTCTCATAAGAGAAATTGTTTTTAACCGGATCTCCCTGCTGTCAAACAGGAATCCGTCGGTGCCACCAAGCATGTAATATTCTGCATCGAGAACAGCTGCAGCTTTCCGTGCTTCCTCAACACGGATCCTGGCTGTTTCTTCCATAGTCATGTTACAGCCACCCATGTCCCCAGAGGTCATAGTTGCAATAACAATTTTATAACCTTTGTCTTTTAATAATTTAAGAGCACCGGCATTCCATGCTTCAGCATCATCGGGATGAGCATTGATTGACAGTGCCACTTTGTTAAACGTTCTACCCATAATAAAGTTTTTTTATCTTTTAGCAAATTTTTGTTCAAGACGCACAAAATCAGGAAGATCACCTGCAAGAGGTTTCATATACTCAATGAAATCACGCGATACGAAGTTCCCTTCACTGTTGAAATATTCTTTCGGCATTGGCTTGGCCGATACCGCTACATCTTTCAGCGGGGCTTTGCCAAATTCGACAGAATATGGATTGTTGGAGACCCTGTTAATAGTTACCATAAAGCCCGATTCACCTTTTTCTGCAAGACGCATTGCCTCAACGCCACATTGATAAGCTTCTTCAAAATCGATATCTGATGCCCTTACATAATCACTCATAATCAGCGATTCTGTAATCTGGAACTCTCCACGGTATCCGAATGCATCCGATATCTTCTTATGCAGACTGAAGCCAACGCTGGCTCCGCCCATGGCACCGAATTCAGTGTTGTTGAATTTATCTTTCTTTGTTGCTGCACTTACAGGAGTGCCATCGGCATATTTCAGTCCTTCACCACAAACAATAGATACCCACCCGTAGTTTTTAATACATTGTTCAACTTCCTTCAGGAATTTGTCATCATCAAAATGAAATTCCGGTGCATATATAAGATGGGGGGCATCATCCTCATTTTTCCTGGCCATTGCAGTAGCGGCTGCAAGCCATCCGGCATCGCGACCGATTGTCTGATAGATTACAAACTTGTCGACCTTCTGCATGTCACGCGCCAGCACACCTGCCTGCATTACGTTCAGGATATTGGAACGGGCCGCCGAGGCAAATCCAGGTGTGTGATCAGTACCATAGAGGTCATTGTCGACTGTTTTTGGAATTCCTATACCGGAGATCTCATAGTTATTCTTACGGCAGTATTCCTCTACCCTGTGAATAGTATCCATCGTGTCATTGCCCCCTATGAGGAAAAGATACCTGATTTCATATTTCTTCAGGATACCAAGTATTACAGGAAGATCCTCTTCCCGCACCTTATGCCTTGATGATCCGAGAGCAGAAGAAGGAGTATGTCTCAGTCCTTCAATAACTTTACGTGGCTGCCTGCCAAGATCAAACAACCATTCTCGCATCAGTCCCTCAATACCAAAATGCATTCCATATATCTCATCTATAACTGATGATGCCAGGGCTGTCTCAATTACTCCTGCCAGGCTTGAATTAATTACCGAGGTAGGGCCGCCTGATTGTCCGATAAGTGCATTTCCTTTTGTCATTTTCTGATTTTTAATTAATGTCCCCGCCTTCCCGGACAGGGTTTATTTGTTTTGAATCTTTCCCCTCACTTCAAAACAGTGACAAGGGTGTTAAATAAATTTCAATAAGCCAAAATATTTGGGCTGGTGATAATCAGGATTTTCAGTTCCTACAGGGTTCCATGTAACATAATGAGGAACAGATAACATATCGCCGCATTTATAAAAATTAGCCCTGAAAGTTTTCCCTTTCAGCCCTTTAATATCGTGGTGGAAAAATACCTCAAGAGGTACAGCAAGAGTGAGAGACCATGAATGCCTGCCTTTTATCTCAGCAAACGGCCTGTCTCCTGTTGAAGCGAGACGCCGTATCCCGGATATTATCTCCGGGTTTGCCCTTGTACTGTTTTCCCTGCCTGTGCCTGTTCCCAGCAGGCAGGTACCAATTGCATTAAACTCGAGATTATAATAAATACCATCATCTTCGGGAGAGACAAAAAACTCAACACAGGAGTCTTCACATACCATTTCATTTGTCTTTGTCTTTTCAGCTTTGAAATAGTCTTCTGTAACATAATACTTGAGAAATATCTCCCTGTCACTGTATGCTAATGCCAGTGAAACATCCGGTCTGTAAGTATACCCTTTCCAGTTGAGAGTATCAATTTTAAGCCTTTCGTCCAGTTCATCCAACTTCCCTGAAACCAGTTCCAGGTCCGGATATTCCTCCTCAAGCCCTATTTTCTTTACTTCTGCTGTCTTCATTTTTTACTGCCAGTTACTTCGGAACTCAGAGAACCAAAAGTACGAAATATTTCTTATTATTCCTAAAAATAAATTCTTCATATTCCAATCAGGAATATTAAAAAAAGGAAAAAATTATTTTTTCTTCTTAGGGATGTTTCTCAACTTGCTTTCCTTGAAATGCCTGACAGAGATATCCCATGTCTGTACCAGGTCCCAACCTGTTTTCAGTTCAACCTGATCCTTGTAATAAGAAACTGGTTCCGGCTGCCTGCCGGCAAGGAAGTCACCTGTTGTCCATTCACCGTCATCATTAAGGTCGTAAATGACTTTAGCACGATACACACCAGGGTCGAGCAGATCGAATACCACCTCCCCGTCTCCATCAATAAATTTCTGTTGTATAAGCTTTTCCGATTTATCAAGAAGCTGGATAATGCAGTGTGTGTTACAGTTTTTAATGTCGAAGGTAAGTTTACTGTAAGAATCTGTCTTTCTCACAGCAAACTTCAGTGCTGTGGAATCTATACTTTCACCATAGATATTGCCGAATGAGGCCGAATCTGCAATAAACAGGTACTGGCCCCCAGGAACAAGGTCGGCTTTTAACCTGTAAATATTAAGTTTCATGCTGTCAGCAACCAGTTCATACGGAACCCGCTTATTTACATTGCCCTCAACCTGGTAGAACCGGACAAGTGATGTATCCGGTTTTCTGAAGGGGGTGGAAATTGAAAAGAATACTTTCTGACCGGGCTTCATGGAGCCGCCCTTTACATCAGATCCCAGCACCAGGGGTCTGCTGACTGCCTTTACAGGCCTTCCTGAGCGGGGTTCAGCAAACCTCATCACCAGGGTATCCGTCTTATACGATGTGATCCCGGTTGTATCAGTAAAGGGGTAAGTGACAAGAGAAGTAATTGCCGGCTGTGAATACAGCGAACTGTCGGTAAGCCAAACCTGTATTGTGTCGCGGTTAATGCTTTTCTCAATAATATATTTCCCTTCGCCTTCCCCTGGTATTGTGAATTTAAATTTCATAGTGTCCGGGGGAAGAGATAATATATAGCTTAGCAAATATTTCGAATCCCTGGAAGATCCTTCAAGGTAATGCTGCTTTTTCAAAGCAACAAAACTGTAAAGCTGGTAAACACCTTTTTTCGGGGGAGGTGATACCTTCTGCACAGTTGCTTTCTTATCTCCTGCAGCTACACCCACCTTTATCAATGCATTGCGTGTTCCTGCAGTATCCTTTACAACGGGTAAATAATTATTCTCAGGTGTCACGGTAATCACAGTATCCATAAAGGCAAATTCCTCTTCCGGACGATCATATGTTTTACTGTTATCTCCGTCGTTAAGGGCATATAGCCTGTAGGTACCCGGACGAAGATTGTTTATCCTGAAATAGCCGTTGATATCTGCCATTGACATATAATCAGGGATGTCTTTTATTACTGCAGAGTCGTCCGGATTCCTGTAAAGTAACAATTGTATCTTCTCCGGCGGATCGAGAGTAAAGGCATTATAGACATTACCTGTCACTGATAGTGAATCAAGCACCGGCCCTGTGGAAAAAACAAACTCATAGTTATCAAGCACATTACCCTCATTAAGGTCGCGTATTGCATCCTGGAAATTGAAAGTGTAAGTCGTACTGTCCTTCAGTTTGTCTTCATACTCCACAACGACACTTTTATTCCTGATATTTACAAGCGGCTTCTTCTTCATCGGGGGTGAAACCAGGAATTTCTCATTAATATTATCAAGAACAACATATTCATTGAAAAAGATCTGTATCCTGTTGCCCGTGTAATTCCTGGCACCAAAGACAGGGGTGCTTCCGGTTACAACAGGCGGCAGCCTGTCCCTGGGACCACCTGAAGGTGCACTTATCTTGGCACAAGAGCCAATAAGCATGGTAAGCAGTGTTATGATCAGTATATGGCGGACAAGACTTTTCTTCATAAAATCAACCTGTTGTTAAGGATCTACAAACTTACATCATTTTTTAAAGAAACATTTCTATAATGTATTAAAACGCAATGGCTAAATATTTCATTTTACGATGATCAATAATAATATTTTTTACCTTTGACAACAATTATAACAGCATAATTATGCATTTACTCATTATTCCCTGGGATGTTAATCCTGAAATTTTCCGGATTGGTTCTTTTGCAGTCCGCTGGTATGGCCTGCTTTTTGCACTCGCCTTCCTGTTCAGCTATATAGTGATGAACAGGATCTTTAAGAATGAAAACCTTGGTGAAGAAGTTCTTGACAGGCTTACAATCTATATGGCAATTGGAGTTATTGTCGGAGCCAGGCTCGGACACTGTCTTTTTTATGAACCAGGTTTCTATTTAAAACATCCCCTGGAGATCCTTATGATATGGCACGGCGGACTTGCAAGTCATGGTGCGGCAATTGGTATCCTAATTGTATTATGGATATTCTCCAGGAAAGAAAAAAAGGATTATATATGGATCCTCGACCGTATTGCAATAGTGGTTCCTCTGTCGGGTTTTTTTATAAGGATGGGGAACCTGATGAATTCTGAGATCTACGGAGTTGAAACAACGCTTCCCTGGGGTTTTGTTTTCCTTAGAAACCACGAAGTTGCACCAAAGCATCCCACACAGATATATGAAGCCCTTGCCTACCTGATAATATTCATTATACTTTACAGGATTTACT
>JBJKPQ010000007.1:0-20523 GCA_046706305.1 Bacteroidales bacterium | reverse complement strand
CCTGCATTCTCATCCTGCACATCATCTCTTTTATAACTTATATCAGATATTATACCCAGAACATTATATTTATATTTCCTGTATAAGGCCAGGGCATCATTAAAATTGCTGGCAAGCAGAATCTTCGGTCTACCCCTCATTTTCATCATCCTCTGGTGCTCATTCAAAGCTTCAGTCTGAAAATCAAGAGATTGCATCAATACAATCTTATACAGGTTAGGCAGGTAAGAAGATATATACCTTATTGAATTTTCCACCAGGATAATAGCCTGTACTCCCACATTTTCAATGTCGTTATCGGCATTCATCTTATCTTCGATAAGTTTTATGATAGCCAGAATAAGAGATGTGTCACCTAGCCAGCAAAAGACATAGTCTATTGCACTAAGGTCTTCACCTTCAAGGCGCATTGAGACCTCCCTTGTAAAGTATGTTAATACTACAATCGGAATATGTTCATATTTTGCCTTTATCCTTTTAGCCAGGCCGAAGACATCTGCTCCCTTAATACTCAGCATTGAAATAACAAGGTCTATATTACCTTCTTCAAGAAGCCTGAATGCATCCCTGTCATTATCAGTCTGCACAAAAGTTGGCGGATAACGCAGGTT
The DNA here is from genome assembly GCA_046706305.1 of Bacteroidales bacterium. Lineage (GTDB taxonomy): Bacteria > Bacteroidota > Bacteroidia > Bacteroidales > VadinHA17 > LD21. Next base: position 19,912 of record JBJKPQ010000007.1, on the reverse strand, counting down.
CAGGGAGGCATACTCGTTGAATATCTGTTCATCTATACGGCCATCTTCTTCAAGCATGTAATTATCGTAATTACTGCATATTATCAGCACCCTGTGAATTCTCTTCTGCATCAGAAGATCAAAAGATGTATCGTTGAAATCGAATTTCTGAAGATCCGGTATTCCCTCTAGTATACTCATTTAGTTGCCTGTTCGTTATTCATTGAAATTACTGCCATCCCCTTTTTCCCGTCCATACGTACGAGCAATGGCTTCTCAAATCTTATGTGCCTGAAAAATCTGCCTTTTTCTATAAGTGGCTGTTGCCTGAGTTTTTCCCAGTTGATCACCCCTTCATGTGTGCCCCGGTTTATAGAAAAATAACCAACATTCATGGAAGTAACGTTATGGAAGAAGTGAGATCCGAGCGAGGCATCAAGTTGAAAATTAGGAAGACTTATCTCTACTATAACCCTTGCATTGGATATCTGTGGCCAGGCAACCGGGATTCCCAGGAACCTGTCCTTTGTCCCCCATCTCCCCGGGCCAATAAGAATATATTTCCTGTTCTCAGCCATCATCTTTTCATTCATCAAGTCTATCTCTTCAGCCATTTCATTAGTAAGCATATTATTAAACTTATCCGGATCAACATAAATGAGATCAGTCAGGTCAGAGATAACCCCGTTACCCATGCTCTTTTTGGTAAGAAGTATCATATCATCGGTGCAAATACTCTCAGGGTCAATATTATATCCGGCCCAGCTTCCCACCAGCGGTTTAATCTGGAGAAGATAGAATGTAGCATTACCATTCTCATCTTTCGAAAGATCCACGGCAAATTCGATCTCCACGGGAGTTCCAAATGCTTCTGTCACTACGTCCAGTACCACACGTAAGGTTGAAGCCAGCGGTATATAATCGTATTTCATAATATCCGCAAAGTTGATCACCCGTGGACCCGGAACATCCAATCCGGGTACTATAGTATCATTATCGGGGTTAAGGACCGAGGCAAGGTGATGCAGAGTCCCGTGTTTCTCTGCTTCACTGATATCAAGGTTTATCAGACCGGCTGTTTCACCTTCCAGGAGGTTAAGTTCTTTCTTTGCCATATCGACGGCATAGAAGCTAACCTGTGAGTTCTTATAAAGATCCTTATGAGACACAATATCAAGTGCCGGATAGGCAGGAGAAAACCTGAAAGCTCTTTCACCTTCCACCACATACTGGCCCAGACCTACAGCTATTACAGCAAAGCCATCCTGTGGAGTCATGTGGGCAACAGGATAGAAATTGAAAGACTGGGCTGTACCGCTTATATGGGGATAAAAAGCATTTTCGAACCTGTTGCCAACGACAGATTGAATAACCACAGCCATCTTTTCCTGTTCCACCTTGTAGTTAATGGCTTCAAAATAGGTCCGCGCATTCCTTGAATAAATGGATGCAAATACAAGCTTTATGGCATTTGACAGCTGTCTGAGCCTGATATCGGGATCGTGATTATTATTGGGAAGAAGGTAGGTACCGAATATCCCTGAAAAGGGCTGACTCATGGAGTCTTCAAAAAGGCTTGAAGAACGCACCGCCAGGGGTTTATCTATCTTTCTTATAAACACCCTGAGTTCCTTTTCCAGAGTATAACTCAGGCTTCCTTCAAGAAACAGTCTCTTAAGAACATCATAGTTTTTCTCCTCCTTAACCTTGTCCCACAAGTGATTCCGTTCCATAAACATATCAAACTCATCGGTCCCTATTATTGCGGTTATCGGTGTTTTAATATTAATTCCTGGTAAAAGGCGTCCGAGTTCGAAACTGTAAATAAGAGTGCTTATAAATGCAAGGCCTCTACCCTTTCCACCCAGAGAACCACCTGAAAGGCTCACCACATTAGTTTCATCTATTGCTGCCGTTTCATCAAAGTTGATAACCTTTCCCTTATTCATCTCCCGCCTTCGCTTATGAATTATGTCTATCAGAAATTCCCTTAATTCCTTAAGACTGTTAAAGTCGGACACTCTTATTGGATTTATCATCTTGGCTATCTTAACCTCACCCCTGGCCATCAGCCATAAAGAGAAATGGTTTTTCATGGAGTGATACACAAGTGAATCCTCGGGGACTGTCTGAAGATATGCTTCGAACTCCTTCATTGATTTTGCAACTGCAATCTGCCTGCCCTTGGTATCGCGGTAAACGAAATGCCCGAACCCGAGATAATAGTTGATGAATGACTTAAGATCCTGGAGCAGGCTCTCTGAGTTCTTGTTTATGAAGTTGGCTTTCAACAGGTGGGCATACCTTGCACTTTCCGGGTCGGATGACTGAAGAACGGACGGAAGGTTAGGAAGATCTTTCTTTATATGCTGAATAAGTTCAAACCCGGCTGTTTTGTTCAGAGTGCCGTTCTTTGGGAAACGCATATCAGAAATGACACAGAGCAGGCTATCCTTGTACTGTTCGTATAAAGATATGGAATCCTCATATGTTGATGCAAGTAATATCTTCGGCCTTGCTCTTAATTTTAAGACCTTGTATAGTTCGTCAGTAGAAACATCCTCTATAAGATTCTTTGTTTGCTCCATAACCAATGTATAAAGCATGGGCAGGTAGCTGGAATAATATATGGCAGAATCTTCAACTATCAGGATGACTCTTGTGAGTCCCTTCCTTGTATCGTTGTCGGCATTAACCTTGTCCTCCAGCAATTTAACCATGGCAAAGAAAACTTTCGATTCACCCGTCCACACGAAATAATTATCGAAAGGCACTCCTGTTGTTTGTTGTTTCTTCACGAACGGAACATCCAGGGGATTATTAAGAAGAAGAAATGTCGGAATGTAAGGGTACTTCTCCTTAATCTTTCTGCAAAGAAGCATGGGGCTCTCCTTGTCGACACCGATCATAATAATTATAAGATCGTAATGTCGTGCTTTAAGCCTGGCAAAGGCTTCATCTTCACCCGACACTCCAGTTACCCTTGGTATTGAGGTAAGGCTCAGCTGGTAATACTCACCAAGCATATGATCAGAGAAACGACCCTCGCCCTCAATTGAGTAAGCATCGTAGAGGTTGGCAACAAGAAGTATCTCTTTAACCTTGAAAGGCATCAGATCGTGGAACACATCACGCTCGGCATTATGCCTGTCGAGGAAGCGCTGCAGCAGCTTCCTGCTGGATATATGTATAAGGTCTTCATCCTCCCTCTGAATGACCTGTGTCATCCTTATGATGTCGCGCGCTTTATGGCTGTTGATATAACCAGTGAGAATACCTGCAATATTCTGAATCAGGTCTCTTTCTTCCTTTAAGAATGGCCCTTCACTCTCCTGGTTAAACTGGGTGGTATAAAAAACCTCAATTACTCCTGTTTCACCGTCAATAGTTTCAAATTCCTGGCCCATTCTCCAGGCTGTCTCTGCAAAATCCGCCGACTCGTAAATTTTATCCATGAATGTAATACGGGCAACAGTATATTCAGGATACTGCCAGGCAGCCGGCAATACAAGTACGATCTGCTGAAGCGACTCTTCGACAGGCCTTCCCTCCTTAAGAATAGAAGTTGTGCGGTTAATACATGCCAGCTCTTTTAACCTTTCCTGCTGATCATGTAATAAGCGATTATATTCAGAATTATTTTTGGTAGCCTCATCCATCTGTCAGTTATCTATCAGAATAAATTCTAAATTTAATAAAAATAGATGATGAGACGGAATTAACAGGCACGCAGTTATTATAGTAACTACTGTATTAATCCACTTTCCAGGTTGCTCCGCTCATTAAAAGATCGTTAACATTCTTTATTTTTGCATCTTTTTTGACCATTGCAATCTGTTCGGTAACAGCCTGATCGTATGTAGGTCCGGTTACTGCGCGGATAACACCAAGGGCTACCGGGTACTGCGGATATTTCATATTGGCAAGCATATAATGAATACCGGGGTTTTCCTCGTGTGAATCATGAACCAGGATATCCTTTTCGTTCACACCCTTATCACCGATTTTCACGACCTTAAGCTTAAGTCCTTCCAGTATAAGCCCCTTGTCATTGTCCCTGCCGAAGATCATGGGTTCCCCGTGTTTAAGTATTATTGTCCTGTCGTCCCTTACATCTTTGGCCGCAATTGTATCATGTATACCGTCGTTAAAGATGACACAATTCTGCAAAGCCTCAATAACCGAAGTACCTTTATGCCTTGCAGCCTCTGTATAGATCTGGGTAGACAGTGCTATGTTGGTATCAATTGTACGGGCAAAAAACCTTCCTTTTGCACCAATCACCAGTTCGCCGACAGAAAATGGCTCCTCAACAGTACCGTATGGACTTGTCTTAGTCACTATTCCTTTTGCTGATGTAGGTGAATACTGTCCTTTGGTCAGCCCGTATATCTCATTGTTAAACAATATAATATTAAGGTCAATATTTCTTCGTACAACATGAATAAAATGATTACCTCCTATAGCCAGCGCATCGCCGTCACCAGTCATTTGCCAGACTGACAGATCGGGGTTGGCAACTTTAACGCCGGAGGCAATGGCCGATGCCCTGCCGTGAATTCCATGAAAACCATAAGTGTCCATGTAATAAGGGAACCTTGAGGAACACCCTATTCCTGATATGAATGCAAATTTTTCTTTAGGAATTCCGAGTTCTGCCAGGGCTTTCTGAACTGCACTGAGTATTGCATGGTCGCCACATCCCGGGCACCATCTTACTTCCTGATCACTTTTGAAATCCTTTGGAATATATTTTGTTAATTTCAGATCATCCATTTTAATTTTCCTCCAGCAATTTGATACACTTTTCTTTAATGTCTGTTACAGTAAAAGGAAGTCCCTGAACCTTGTTTATCTGATGATATTCAAACTCCTGGTGTTTCGTTCTCAGGTAATCTGCAAATTGTCCAAGGTTTAGTTCACAAACCACAATCTTTTTAAATCGTTTAAATACGTCAGCTGTATTTTTTGGTAAAGGATTAATATAGTTAAAGCCTGCAAGGCTTACCTTATAACCCTCCTCCTGCAGTTCCCTGACCGCCGTTATAAGATAACCATAAGAACCGCCCCATCCTACGAGTAACAAATCTCCCGAACCTGGTCCCTGTGGAACAAGATCAGGTATCTCATCAGCCACACGTGCAATTTTTTCAGCCCGTACCTTCACCATGTACTCATGGTTTTCAGGTATATATGAAACAGTCCCTTTTGTTGTCTTTTCAAGACCGCCAATCCTGTGTTCAAGTCCGGGTGTCCCGGGAATGGCCCATGAACGGGCAAGTGTTTTCTCATCACGCTTATAGGGAAGGAAAGGTATATCCTTGGGATCTGCAAAACGTGGCTTTATTGAAGGTAATTCACTCATATCCGGTATCTTCCATGGTTCAGTACCATTGGCCAGATAGCTGTCGGTAAGAAGAAGAACGGGAGTCATATGCTCAAGAGCTATCCTGGCTGCCTCAAAGGCAAAATGGAAACAATCAGGAGGTGTGCTTGATGCGATAACGACAACCGGGCTTTCACCGTTTCTTCCGTAAAGGGCCTGCATCAGATCCGATTGTTCGGTCTTTGTAGGAAGTCCTGTTGAAGGGCCGCCACGCTGAACATCAACAATAACAAGTGGAAGCTCGGTCATCACAGCCAGTCCTAAAGCCTCCGACTTCAATGCCAGACCGGGTCCGGATGTTGTAGTTACAGCCAGATGACCTGCAAAACTGGCACCCAGCGATGTACAAATCCCGGCTATCTCATCCTCTGCCTGAAAGCTTTTCACTCCAAGGTCTTTTCTGGCAGCCAATTCCTCAAGGATACCGGTTGCCGGTGTTATAGGATAAGACCCTATGAAAATATTTAACCCGGCTTTTTCACCTGCGGCAAGGAAGCCCCAGGCAGTAGCTGTATTACCGTTAATGTTGCGGTAGGTACCAGTAGCAATTTTTGCCGGGAGAATTTTGTATACCGGCGAGAGTGCCTCTATCGTCTCAGCATAATAATATCCGGCTCTCAGGGCTATCTTGTTTGCCTGGGCTACTTCGGGTGATTTACGGAATTTCTTATCGAAATAATCCTCGGTATATTTAAGTTCACGATCAAAAAGCCAATACACCATTCCGAGTGCAAACATATTTTTAGTTCGCAGTATAGTTTTTGGTTCCAGGTTAAGATCTTTCAAAGCTTCTTTAACCATAGAAGATATCGGGGCCGCAATAACATTATAACCATCCAGATTCTCTTCTTTTACCGGATCCTTGTCATACCCGGCTTTGGATATATTTTTCTCCGTGAAATTATCACTGTCGTATATAATGGTACCACTCTTCTTAACTAGTTTAGCATTGGCCTTGATTGCTGCAGGGTTCATAGCAACCAGCACATCAGAAAAAACTCCCGGAGTATTTATTTCAGAATGACCCAGGTGAACCTGGAACCCTGATACTCCTCCAACTGTTCCCTGCGGCGCCCTTATTTCTGCCGGATAATCAGGAAATGTCAGAAGATCGTTCCCGAAATGAGCTGCCGTATCGGAAAATAATGTTCCGGTTAACTGCATCCCATCTCCGGAATCGCCCGAGAAACGAATAACCACTTCTTCTCTTTCAATTACCTTTGATTTTTTACCCATGATAACTTTAATTTTTTTCAGCCAAGGATAATACCCTTTAGTTTTAATTGTTTATGAAAAACAAAATTAATTTTTTAAAGACTCATAAATCATATTAAAAAACTATTTATGCTATGATATTGATCATGTTTTCAACAAAGCATGAGACGTTTTTAGTCGATTGTCATAGTAACAATGCATTCTGCAGTTTGTTTTACCCTGGTAATACAAATACCACATATCTCTTGTTCACCGGTGTCAATTCAGGATTCAATCTTTTAAGCGAGGGATAGGGAAACGGGATTTTATATTTTCTGAAGGATAAATTTAAAGCAATAACTTTCCCTGAATGCTAACTCCAGATATCAGCTTTAAGAAGATTAATATCATCCTCAAAAAACATCCTGGCTATTTTGCCAAAATAGGGTGTATAGTCGGAAATGAAGAACATATCCCTGGCTTTCCCATTATCATTTAACAGTCCTTTCTTCTCAAGCGTCTTTTTCAGCAGCATAGCCACTATTCTTGCAGAATCGATAATCTCCATGTTGAAATTAAAGATCTTGCTTATCTGGTTTTTTATTATAGGGTAATGTGTACAGCCTAGTATCAGGGCCTGGATGTCGGAAAGCGATTTATTTGTAAGGTATGCTCTGATTATGGCGTTGCTGATGTCGTCATAGATAAAGCCCTCTTCAATCATAGGTACCAGAAGAGGAGTAGCCAGTGATACCACTGAAGTGGAAGGAGATATTTTCCTTATCTTGTTTTCATACGTGCCCGAGGTGATAGTCCTTTTTGTGCCGATTACACCCACTTTTTTGAATTGCTTCTCCGCCACATACTGAACAACAGGATCAATAACATCCAGCAGGATGGTTTTCCCGTCAAAATCGCGACGTAATGAATCGAAAGCTGATGCTGATGCGGAGTTACATGCCACAAGCACTACCTTTGCATTATGTTCAAGCAGGAATTCGGTTATCCGGTGGGAGTAAAAACTTATTGCTCCGGCTGATTTATCGCCGTAGGGAAGGTGTGCAGTATCTCCGAAATATACAAGGCTCTCTCCGGGCAATAACTGTTTGACGGCATGTGCCACTGTCAGCCCGCCGACCCCTGAATCGAAGATTCCGATTGGCTGATCTTTCACTTTTCAGATATATTAAAAATAAATGAGGTTGTCTCAAAAATCCTGATTAACCACTAAGTCAGCCCGGAAGGATGCCCTGCCGGGCTTTGATCATAAATTCAAAATTTCAGAATAAATGACTTTGTGAACTCTGCATATTTTCTTTGCAGGGCCGGCGGTTAAGAATTTTATAATTTTGAGACAACCTCATGTATATAAATCAGTTCTGCTATTTCAAACCTAGTTTGGCTTTTGTCAGAGCCATGATATCTGTACTTTTTGATGCATCAAAATAGAGTACCGATCCTTTTGAGATATCAAATATATATGTAAAGCCGTTTTCCTTGCCAACATCTTTAATTGCTTTATCCACTTTCGTATAAATAGGCTGGAAGAGCTCAACCTGCTTATCCTGCAACTGCTGCTGTGCATTTGACTGGAAATCCTGGATCCTCCTGTTAAGATCAGCAAGTTCCTGCTGTTTTGTCTGTTTTACTATATCGGTATAGTTCTTGCTTTCTTTTTGATAAGTATCACTTTTGTTGTTCAATTCCACAGACATCAGTTCAAGAGCATTCACAAGTTCCTTACGGAATTTATCAAGTTTAACCTGTGCTGAATCAAATTCCGGCATTGCCTGAATCAGTTCGTCACTGTTTATATGCCCGAACTTAAAATTCTGAGCATTAATATTCTGCCCAAACAATGCAACAGTTATTGCTAATGCCGCTATTCCTATAAATCTTTTCATTTTTTTAATTGTATTAAAGAATAAATGCAAATGTAATTAATTAATTTTTATAACCTAATTTTTCCAGAACCTCATCACTAATATCGTATTTCGGATTGGCAAACAGTATGTTACCTCCCCCGGCAGTATCAAAAATTACAGCATAACTGCCATCTACAGCAATCTCTTTAATGGCCTTAAGTATTTCGTCCTGTATCGGCTTAATTAGTTCTTCTCTTTTTTTAAATAACTCACCATCCATCCCGAAATACTTGTTCTGGAGATCTCTCATCTCTTTTTCCTTTGCTGTTATGGCATCTTCTCTTTTTGTCTTCATATCCTGCGACAGCAGCACGGCGTCATTTTGATATGACTTATACATTTGTTCCACAACAGCATAGCCGTCAGAAACTTCTTTTTCCCATTGTTGTGAAAGCTTATCAAGCTGCTCCTGGGCAGCATTGAATGCCGGAATATTCTTCCGGATATATTCAGAATCAACAAATGCATATTTCTGAGCCATGGTCACAGCCGCAGTCAGAAAAAACAGAACGGTTAATACACTTATTTTCTTCATGTTATTCGATTTAAATTGGTTGACTAGAATTGTTGCCCTATGACAAAATGAAATTGTGAATGGTTAGCATTTGGAAAGCTTGCCGGGTTGTCGACGGGATCAAACCCGTATCCCCAGTCGATTCCCAGCAAACCGAACATCGGCAGGTTTGCCCTTATGCCGATACCGGCAGAACGATTCATCCTGAAAGGATTATATTCCACTCAGCTTATACCATGCTTTACCTGCTTCAAGGAAGGAAAGAACATATATTGTCGCTGAGGGATTCAGTGTAACCGGGTACCTGAGTTCGGCAGTTATTTTTGAATACACGTTACCAACAGAAGCATTTGTTGCGGGATCGGTTGGTGTAAGTGATCCGTTTGTATAACCACGAAGTGCTATAACCTCCCTGCCGTAGAAACTGTAACCGGTCATCCCGTCACCTCCCACGTAATAGTTTTCGAACGGTGAGGGACCGATCTTCTTATTGTAGAATCCCAGGTAGCCGAACGAGAAACGGGTATCGAGTACAAGTTTATCATTCCAGAGGGGATAGTAATAATCGGCCTTGAAGGTCCATTTATGAAACTCGATCCACCTGTATTTCTCCTGCAGACTAGCGTTGGACATATCTTTCCCGCTGAGAGCCGAGTATGGAGGTGTTGCCTGAACTGATAATGTAAAAGAAGAGCCGCTCCTCGGGTAAATAAGGTTAGGGCTGGTTGAGAACCTTGTCAGTTTTGCTGTCACGCTGAACATGTTCATGGTTCCGTTATCAATAAGGAACCTGTAGGTGGTGTAGTTGTTCATATTATACCTCTGGTAGCTCAGCTCCCCGTATATTGAGAAATAGTCGTCGGGCCAGGAAAGACGCTTGCCCAGGCCAATACTGGCACCATCGATAAGCATCGACTGCCGGCCGTCCTCCCCCTTCTTCTTACCGTTGGTCATCACCGACCTGTAAAATGAAACTGAGAAGGAGTTTGGATTTTTTCCGCCTAACCATGGTTCAACAAAAGAGACATTATATGACTGGTAAATTCTGCCGTTCGACTGTGCTCTGATACTGATTGACTGCCCGTCACCGGACGGATAGGGTTTCCACTCCTTAAGATCGAGGAAATGCCTTATTGAAACATTATTGAAACGTACACCAACAGTACCTACGAGCATACCTGCCCCCCAGCCGCCTGATATCTCGAACTGATCATCGGCCTTTTCTTCGAGCTTGTAAAGCAGATCCACGGTACCGTTAGTTATATCGGGCAGAGGTGTAGGATTGATCTTTTCCGGGTCAAAATGCCCCAGGACACCCAGCTGTCGTATTGAACGTATTATTTTATCCTTGCTGAACAGGTCTCCGGGAAGGGTATAAAGTTCACGTCGTGCCACATGTTCATTGGTACGGGTGTTACCTGAAATAATAACATTATTGAGGTAGGCCTGATCGCCCTCATATATCCTGATCTCCAGATCGATGGAGTCGTTATCAACTTTTGCCTCAACGGGAGTCAGTCGCGAGAAGAGGTAACCATTATCCTGGTACAGGTTACTAACAGGATCCTGTGCCCCGGAGCTTCCGTTAAGCCTGTCATCAATAAGCGACTGATTATAAACAGAACCTTTCTTTACATTGAATGCCCTCTGAAGCAGATCCTTGCTGTAAACACTGTTGCCCACCCAGTTAATATTGCGCAGGAAGTACTGCTGTCCTTCGCTAACCTTAATGTAGAGGCCTACACGGTCGTCGGAGATTTTGTACATCGAGTCGGTAAGTATCTGAAAATCCTTGAAACCATTATCATTATAAAAGGTATAGAGCTTCTGTTTGTCTTCATCATATTTTTCCTGGATGAACTTGGATGATCTCAGGAAGTTCAGATTTTTCTTCTTGGTCTTTTTAAGCTGTCTCCTTAGTTTCGAATTATCGAAATATTCATTACCTGCAAATTTAATATCCCCTATCCTGACCCTGTGTTTCTTATCCACATTAATTGTAAGAATAACATTATTAGGCTGGTCAGGATCGTCTTTCTCCACAAAATTAACCGTGGTGTTCAGGAAACCTTTTTCTACGAAATGATCGGTTATAATTTTCTTTGCTGTATTGAGGAGGTAATCAGTCACCTGCGAACCTATCGGGAGGTTGATCTTTTTTATGAGATCCTGTGTCTCTGTGTTTTTCATTCCGTTATATCGCACCGCTGATATTCTCGGGCGTTCCTGAAGGTAAATATCAAGATACACCGAATCTGCAACGGTCTTTTCGATAGAGATCCGTACATCAGAAAAAAGACCCTGCTGCCATAGTTTTTGAACCGCAGTAGTTATAGCATCACCAGGAATAGTAATCTCTTCTCCCTTGCGCAGACCCGATATCCCTATGAGTGCATTTGTATCCAGAAAGCGCACTCCTGTTACGGAAAGTCCTGCTATAACATATTGTTCGGGCATCGAATAGTTTACTATTTCCTCCTTCTCCTGGGCAAAAAGTGAAAGACTCGACAGAGTCATTAACAGTGCCAAAAAAATCCTTTTAATATTGCTGCTCACGATCATTAAATTATTTTTCCAAACTTTGTTCACTGGTTTTTCCAAAACGTCTTTCTCTTTTCTGGTAATCAATAACAGCACTGTAGAAATCATCCTTACCAAAATCGGGCCAAAGTTTCTCAGTAAAGTACAATTCCGTATATGCCATCTGCCATAAAAGAAAATTACTAATTCTCAATTCACCACTTGTCCTGATCATCAGTTCAGGATCAGGGATACCATAGGTTGTAAGATATTTCTCAAAATCATTTTCAGTAACAGCCACGGTATCAAGCTTTCCACTCTTCACATCCGCCGACATTCTTCTTGCCGCTTCGGTTATTTCCCAGCGCGAACTGTAGCTGATTGCAATGACAAGGTTCAGCCCGGTACTCACGGAAGTGAGGTTTATCGTTTCAAAGAGGCGGTTCTGTACGTCGGGAGCAAGCCTGTTAACATCACCAATAGCTCTCATACGTATGTTATTCTTCAAAAGTGTATCGGTTTCATTGTTAAGAGACTGGATCATAATACCCATAAGAGCCGATATCTCTTCATCCGGCCTGCCCCAGTTTTCAGTAGAGAATGCATAGAGAGTAAGGTAACCTATACCCAGTTCCGCGGCTGCTTCCACGACTTCTCTTACAGCGTTTACGCCCTGCTGGTGGCCAAAAGCTCTTTCAAGGCCACGCTGCTTGGCCCACCGTCCGTTACCATCCATAATTATTGCCACATGCGAAGGCAATTTACTGGCATTTATCTGTTTCCTTAACTGCATATCCTAGCGTTTTCTCCGGGAATCCACGTCGCTGTAAGCAGGACATCCGGCCAACCTGTTATAGATCTTCCACGTTAATGCTATACCTGTAAATGTGTACCAGTCATTATTGTGGGTCCATGAATGGTCAGACGGGGCAACCAAATCTTTCAGGCCGTCAAAGTTATCATAAAAACTTTTACGAAAACCATATTCCGCCTCCAATCCTAAATTTTTGTATATATTAATCCTGAACCCAAGAGAGAATGGTATTACAGGAACATATGTATAGGATGTGGTATTCAAAAAGGTAATCCCTCCTCCTGCTGCTATATATGGAGTATAATTCCACCTCTTGCCTCCCAGGGTATAGGGGAAAAAATTAAATTCAAACTGTACCGCTACTTCACCAACAGTCCCGGAGAAAGATGCACCACGTGCTCTCTGGAAAGAATTACTGAAATCAAGGTCATTGCCTCTTAGTCCGCCAAACAGGAAGCTTGCACGCAGCGATTGTCTCGGATGAAGGTTATACCTGTAAAATACTCCTCCTGCAGGAAGAGGATCATAAAGCAACCTTCCGGGATTAATGTCACCTATATAAGAAGTAACACCTCCGAGAACACCAAAATCGGAACTTCGCTGCCCAAGAGCAGCCAGTGTTATTATAATAAATAAAAAAGTACCGAGTATCCTTTTCATTAATACTGTTCCATCTCATTTTCGCCAGAATGATTGTAACCCTGCGGGCCCGGTATTCGGCTTGAATATAAATGCGAATTTCAAATAATAATAAACGTTATATAAACCGGAATATTGCGAATGACAACCAGTATGACCTGTTTTTTCATCACTCCCGTAAAAGCAAAAACTCTTCTTTACTTTTAAAGGTCTGTAACTTCCCCTTACAACAGGTCCGGGCAACTGCGATTCATCAAGGTTAAAATCCTGTAATATCAGTAATCCGGCCGGAACGGATCGCATCATAAGCAGTTTATATTTAAGCTCGTCGCAAATATAATAATTATTAAATCAATTCCTCCGGTCGGCTCCCCACATAAGCTTGTTCCTTAGGGTGCTGTAAAAATCCATCCCTTTGAGCATAACTGTCTTAAGGTTTACGGCAGCCCGTGAAATATGTATCTCCTGTGAGAAAGAGACTTTTGCCGACCTGAAATCGCTGGTTGCCATAAAATCAGGGCTTCTGCCTTCAACAACCATTCTAAGCCTGCTGTCACCCGAAATAATGATGGGCCGTATTGTAAGATTGTGGGGTGATATGGGGGAGATAATAATGCTGTCATCTTCAGGTGAGAGTATAGGACCTCCCACACTAAGGTTATAGGCAGTTGATCCTGTGGCTGTTGAAACTATAAGACCATCGGACCAGTAAGTATTTAAATATGTATTATCGACATATACATTTATTGTTATCATACTGGGATCCGCCTTTTGAATTGTTATTTCATTGAGGGCCGATCCGTCATCTTCGAAAAGACCAGCAGGCTTTACTATCTCTAGCATACGTCTCTCTATTACCTCATAATCGCCTTCACAAAGAAGGTCTATTGAATGACTTATCTCATCTGCCGGAATGTTGGCAAGGAAGCCCATCCTGCCTGTGTTTACTCCGGCAACAGGCACTCCCATATCCTTAACCCGCAACACAGTCTCAAGAAAAGTACCATCGCCTCCTACACTTAACACTAAATCAGGTCTTTCGGCCTTTACAGAAGGATCAGGTATATGTTCAATCATCTCCCCGCACCTGTAGGCTGATGGGTCTATATTCTTCTGATGTATCTGAGTCCTGATACCACGATTGCAAAACTCATCAATGAGTCTGCTTACCCCTTCTCTTGTTTTAAGATTATTATCCTTGCTGTAAATGGCAACTCTTTCAAGCATACTCTTTCAGATATTAAGATATTTCATCAACTGGTCGTACCGCTCTGAATAAAAATCATCAATAGAATCACTTGTGGTCACCCAGGTCTTAACTTCATAGTTATACCTTTCAAAAGTCCTTATTACCGAAGCCAGGTCGCTGGTATTTACTTTTATTGTTACTTCCATCAGTGTGGAGTCTTTCGGAGATGTGATATATATACTCAGCACCCTGATATTATTGCTCTCAATTATCTGTGCTATCTGGGAAAGAGAATAATCGCGCTCTGTAATCTCCAGCACTATTATACCTCCTGGCTGATCAAGTGACGAGATTCCTGCAAGATGCCGGATCAGATCGGCTGTGGTGATAACTCCCTTATAATGATTCTGATTATCGAGTACAGGCACAACCGTAAGTTTAAGCCGTGATGCAAGTCCTATTACCTCGAAAATGTGCTGTTCCGCAGTAACAAACGGTTTGAAAAGTGTAAGAGCATGGTTACCCACCGGTTCTTCCGGCTGATTCATATCATAGATGTCGGCATCGGAAATGAGGCCCAGAAAATCCTGGTTATTCACTATAGGCAGATGAGATATCCTGAAAATCTCCATCCAGTTCAGGGCAGTCTGGCCGGTATCTGATGTTTTTAAAGAAGGTATTACCTGTGATATTAAATCTTTGGCAACCATTTGCGTTTATTTTCAACTAAAGTAGTAAAAAAAAAGTCAGTTGTTGTAATTTTGCACCACAATTGCGGTATTGATAATTCATATATCAGTTAACATGACAAAGTTAAGCGTTAATATCAATAAGATAGCAACTCTTAGAAATGCACGGGGAGGAAATACACCCAATGTGCTTAACGCAGCTATCAACTGCCAGCTTTTCGGGGCAGACGGAATCACCGTTCATCCACGTCCTGACGAACGGCATATCAGGTATGCCGATGTTATGGACATCAAAACAATAATTACAACAGAATTTAATATTGAAGGTTATCCTTCTGACAAATTCATTGCTCTTGTATTGTCGGTAAAACCCGACCAGGTTACTCTTGTACCCGATGCTCACGATGCTATTACATCGAATGCCGGCTGGGATACTGTTAAAAACAGGAGTTACCTAAGAGATATTGTCGCAACATTCAAAAAAGGAGGAATCAGGACCTCTCTCTTTGTCGATACAAGTATTGTTAATATTGAGAATGCAGCCCTTACAGGTGCCGACAGGATTGAATTATATACAGAACCCTATGCGACTATGTTCAGCAGCAACGCCATCGAAGCAGTCGAACCGTTTATTAAGGCTGCCGTGGCAGCAAGGGAAGCCGGGCTGGGAGTAAATGCCGGACACGATCTTAACCTGGAGAATCTCAGGTATTTTCACCAGAACATCCCCTGGCTCGATGAGGTTTCTATCGGCCATGCCCTGATCTCCGATGCTCTTTACCTGGGACTTGAGAATACTGTACAGATGTATAAGAGGCAGCTTGCCTGATTTTTAATATGAAACTTTTCTGCAGGAAATACGGATCCGGACCACCGCTTGTAATTTTGCACGGTTTGTACGGCTCTTCCGACAACTGGGTTACAATAGCAAAGAGGCTGGGTGAATCATTTACCGTTTACCTTCCCGATTTGAGAAACCACGGACAGTCACCGCATAGTAAAGAGCACGACTACGAATCGATGAGGGATGATATACACGGGTTGGTTACAGATTTGGGATTAAAAAAGTTTTTCCTTGCCGGTCACAGTATGGGAGGAAAAACAGCCGCTATGTTTGCCATCAAATGGCCCGAGATGTTGAATGGTCTTCTTATTGCCGACATAACACCCTTCGCCGGGCAACCCAATGCCGAAAAAGCATATAAGCAACACCTGGCAATACTTGAGGCTATGGACAGCATCGATCCCTCAGCCATGTCAACAAGGACAGAAATAGAAAACGCCCTCGAGAAGAGGATAAGCTCTCCAAAAATAAGGGGTTTCATAATGAAAAACCTTCAGAGAACGCCGGGAAACAGTTTCAAATGGAAAATAAACATCAGCTCATTATTACAAAACCTCGACAAAATTATGGGAGGCATAGACCGTAACTCTGCTTTTTCCGGGCAGGTACACGGTTTCCCTGTAATTTTCCTCAAAGGTGCTGACTCAGATTACCTCCTTCCCTCCGACTATAATGATATAAGGAAGCTTTTTCCATCAGCAGAAATAATTGAAATAGAAAATGCCGGACACTGGCTGCATACCGATCAGCCTGAAGCCACCATAAATAATTTCCTGAGACTGCTGAATGAGGCCGGATGATTACCCGGTCATTAAAAAATAACATGCGATAAGGAAGACTCTAAGTAAAGGTTACAGATTCAACTCGTTCATCATCCAGGCCGGGTAAATTCATAAAACGTAATAATACACGGGCTGTAGCCAGGACATCCTTTTCACAATAATAAACAATCCTGTTTATATCATTTTCGTTATAGAAAACATCTGCCACCATGCTGCCGTCAATATCATCTTTTGGTGTTGGGATGCCTAAAACGGAAGTAAGAAGGTTAAGTGACGTATAGTTCTTATAATCACCAAATTTCCACAACTCCATGGTATCAAGAAGTTTTACCTCCCATGGTTTTTTACCGGCATTATCGAGGATGGATGGAATGACAATATTATTAATTATCATTCTCCGGGCAATATAGGGATAATCAAATTCCTTACCGTTATGTGCACATAGCAGTGCATCGCGCCTGGCATGGGTGAACTTTGAAAGCATATCGGAAAAATCCGACAATAGTTTCCTTTCGTCGCTGCCATAGAACGACTTAAGCCTGAATCCAGGTTGATTTTTCTCCTTAATCATGCCCACGGATATACAGACTATCTTTCCGAATTCGCTGTAAATACCGGCCCTGGAATAAACATCTCCTGCGCTCTGATCATCATCCCTGAAGTGAGTCGATTTTTTATCCCATAGTTCACGGAGAGAAGAATCCAGCTCATCCCACGACTGTGTTCCCGGGACTGTTTCGATATCGAGGAATAATACATCCTCTATTCTTATGTCATCAAGCATATATCTCTCATTTTGCGTTCTACAAATGTTTTTCAATAATAGAGATTAGTACCTCTATGCCCACTTCATTTTCTCCGCCACCGGGAATAATAATATCGGCATAGCGTTTCGAAGGCTCTATGAACTGCAGGTGCGAGGGTTTAACAGTATCGTGGTACCTCTCAAGTACCGTAAGCACAGAACGTCCCCTCTCCACAATATCCCTTTGAATAACCCTTCCCAGCCGATCATCCGCGTCGGCATCGACAAAAACCTTAATATCAAACATGTTACGCAAAGCTTCATCGGCAAGTATCAGTATGCCTTCAATAAGAACAACCCTCGCAGGCTTTATGGTTATGGTATCACTGGCCCTCAGGCAGGTGAGATATGAATAAATAGGCATCTCAATTGGATTACCTGCCCTGAGCTGTTCGAGGTGGCTTATCAATAGCTCAAATTCAAGAGAATCAGGGTGATCAAAATTTATCTTCTGTCTTTCTTCAAGTGGTATCCCAATATTATCGCGGTAATATGAATCCTGGGGTATAACCACTACCTCATCATTAGGAAATACCTCCTTTATCTTCTTTACAACAGTGGTTTTTCCTGAACCTGTTCCGCCAGCTATTCCTACTATCAACATATTTAACTATTTTTGCGGTATCAATTTTCAAAAATAACGATTTGTAATTTAGAATGTCCGATCTGTATCCTTTTAAATTTGAAACAGTATTAAAAGAGAAAGTCTGGGGAGGTGATGCTCTTGTTTCAAAGTATAACAAAAAATCTCCGGGTTCCGGTAAAATCGGTGAAAGCTGGGAAATCTCAGCAGTTTCCGGCAACCAGAGTGTTGTAAGTAACGGCTTCCTTGCGGGTAATAATATAGAAGAACTCATCGAAGTATATATGGGCGATATTACCGGGGATGTTATATATGAGCAATTCGGCAATGAATTTCCCCTGCTCATTAAACTCATTGAAGCCAGGGAAGACCTTTCCATACAGGTACATCCGGGAAATGAGATGGCCAGGGAAAGGCATAATGCCTATGGTAAAACAGAGATGTGGTACATACTGGAAAGTGAGAAAAATGCAAGGATCTATACAGGTTTTCGCGAAGGCATCACAAAGGACATGTACCTTGACGCCCTTGCTGAAGGCTCCCTGGCTGATATACTGAATATTGAGACTGCCGAACCTGGAGACGTGTTTTTCACACCTGCGGGAAGGGTACACGCTATTGGAGCCGGTACAGTCCTGGCAGAGATACAACAGACTTCCGATATCACTTACAGGATATTCGACTGGAACAGGCAAAACACCGGACAGGAAATCAGGGAACTGCATACCGATCTTGCACTCGATGCAATAGACTTCTCAGCATCCGGGCACCATAAGATCAGGATTAATCCTGATATAAATACACTCGAATCCCTGGTTAAGTGTGAATATTTCAATACAAATATTATAAGATTCAACAAACCTCTTAAACGTGAATATTACCTTAACGATTCATTTGTAATTTATATATGTGTAGAAGGTGAAATGAAGATCATGTGGGATGATTCCTCTGATTCGCTCACGAAGGGAGAGACATGCCTTATACCTGCCATGATTAAGGATATAACGCTGGAACCTTCAGGCGAAGCACGGCTGCTTGAAGTTTATATAGAAACAGGCAGAAGTGTATAGCTTTTATACTTATAAACTGACCTGAAGGTTTGTCGTATAATAACAATTAGAATTAGATATCCTGTGATTAATATATCTTTCTTAACTTCACAAATAAGTAAGAATAAGCTTTATTAAGCACATGTCATAAAAAACATCATTCAAAAATGAAGAAAATATTTAATCCTTTCGGTCTTGCCATTGCTCTTACAGTTCTCATAATGGCTTTCAGCAGTTGTAAAGGCAAAAAGCCTGCCCCTGTTGAGGTACAGCCTGTGGAAGATACTGTGACTGCTGAGGCTGACACAGGTTTTACAGGAATAAAAAAACTCATGAGCGGCAGGTATATAGTTAGTGAAACAACTTATAAAAACGGCATAGAACAGGGTCTTAAGAAAACATTTTACATGAGTGGAAAAGTCAGAATGACTTTCTGGTATGTTAACGGTCTCCGCCAGGATTCATCAAGATGGTATTACGAGGAAGGACAGGTCTTCAGGATAACACCATATAAAAACGACACAATTGACGGAACACAAACACAGTATTACCGGACAGGGGAAGTTAAAGCCATACTCAAATACAAAAAAGGTCTCCGCATGCCTTTCCTTGAAGAATATACACGCGAGGGCAAACTCATAAAAAATTATCCTGAACTCGTAGTGAAAACAACCGATAACTATAAAACAAACGGAACATACCTTATTACTCTTTCATTATCCAATAATGCGCAAAAAGTAAAATACTTCCGTGGGAACTATACCAATGGTCTCTTTGATACAACGCACATTGAAAAAATTCGCACTGTAAAAGGAATTGGTTACCTGACCCTGAAAAAAACGCCGGAAGCTCATACAGGAGCAGTTGATGTAATTGCCGAAATCCTTACAAACTTCGGTAATAACAAACTTGTACATAAAAAAATAAGTCTGCCATATAATGATCTTAATTAGCTGACCATAATGATTATCCGTTCCGCCAGTTTTATAAAAAGCAGTCC
>JBJKPQ010000006.1:0-31116 GCA_046706305.1 Bacteroidales bacterium | reverse complement strand
CTGTTGTCCTGTGCCCTGATAATCATTTTCTTCCCATTTTCAAAGGTCAGAGTCATTTTGTCAAATAACGGAGATCCGAATACATACTGGTTGGTGCCTGGAGTAACGGGGTAGAAACCCAGGGAAGAAAAGACATACCATGCAGAGGTCTGCCCGTTATCCTCATCACCGCAATAGCCATCGGGTGTATAGTTATAAAGCTTGGTAAGAACGTCACGGACATGATATTGTGCCTTCCATGGTTCGCCGGCATAGTTGTACAGGTATATCATGTGTTGTATAGGTTGATTACCGTGTGCATAATTACCCATTCCTGCTATCTGCATCTCTCTTATCTCATGTATAACTATCCCATAATAAGAGTAATCAAAAACGGGAGGTACAGTGAAAACGGAATCCAGCTTTGCTATGAATGCTTTTCTGCCACCCATCAGTTGTTCGAGTCCATGTTCATCCTGGAAAACACTCCACGTATAATGCCAGCTGTTCCCTTCAGTAAAAGCATCTCCCCACTTATAAGGACTAAATGGAGACTGGAACTCACCGTCGAGGTTACGTCCACGCATCAGTTTTCTTCCCGGGTCAAATACATTTTTATAATTCATCGCTCTTTCAGCAAACAAATCTATTTCAGACTGAGGGCGTTTAAGGGCTTTGGCCAGTTCCCAGATACAGAAATCTGCATATGCATATTCCAGCGTTCGTGCTACATTCTCATTTATTCCGACATTATATGGTATATAGCCAAGTTTATTGTAGTATGAAGCACCTGTCCTGCCAACAGATGAAAGTGGTCCGGGGCCCTTTGTGTTCTTAATAACGGCATTATAAAGGGTGTCTATATTATATCCCCTTATTCCTTTCATATACGCATCTGCGATAAGTGAAGCCGAGTTGGATCCTATCATACAGTCGCGGTGACCGGGACTTGCCCATTCAGGCAGCCATCCGCTTTCCTCATAAGTATTAACAAGGCCCTGCATTACATGGCTGTCAACATCGGGGTACATAAGTGTAAGGAATGGGAAAAGGGCCCTGAAGGTATCCCAGAAACCATTGTCTGTATACATGTATCCAGGCAGTATCTTTCCGTTGTAAGGACTATAATGAACTATCTCATCTTTATCGTTTATCTCAAAAAACTGCCTGGGAAATAACAGCATACGGTAAAGACACGAGTAAAAAGTCCTTTGCTGGTCAACTGTGCCTCCCTCAACATCAACACGTTGAAGTTGTTTGTTCCATGCTTCCTTTGCTTCTTTTTTCACCATCTCAAAATCTTTGCCCGAGGTTTCACGTGTAAGGTTGAGAAGAGCCTGTTCGGGACTGATGAAGGATGAAGCTATTCTTACTGTAACTTTTTCTCCTTTCACTGTTTTAAAACCAATGACAGCTCCGGAATGATATCCTTCCTGGGTAAGGCTGCCCGCATTGAGGGTATCTCCGTGAAATGTTCCGGTAACTGTGAAATCCTTATCGATAATGGCTACAAAATAATTGTGAAAATTACCTGGTACACCACCATGGTTATTCCTGCAATAACCGATTATCTTGTGTTCCCCGGGAATAATCCGCACCATAGAGCCTTTATTGTATCCATCGAGTAAGATAAAGGAGGAGTCGCTCTGTGGAAATGTAAAACGGAAAAGGGCCGATCGCTCTGTAGGTGCAACTTCAGCAGTAACGTCATAATCGGCCAGGTATACACTGTAATAATATGGCCGCGATATTTCAGCCTTATGTGAAAACCAGGAAGCTCTGTCTGTCTCCGACAGTTTCAATTTCCCCGTCTCAGGCATAAGTGAAAAAGCAGCATAATCATTTATCCATGGACTCGGCTGATGGGTTTGTTTTATCCCCATTATCTTATGGTCATTATATGTATAACACCAGCCATTACCCATCTTCCTGGTCTGGGGAGTCCAGAAGTTCATCCCCCAGGGAAGGGCAATTGCCGGGTATGTATTCCCGGCCGAGAGTTCATATTCCGAATCTGTCCCCATCAGTGGGTTCACAAGATCTGCCAGGTCCCTGTCAGCCTGTTTGGTTTTATGTTTCAGGAAAAACCCTGCTACTGCTATAATAAAAACTGCCACAAGTGCCACAATTGTTCTGCCTGACATATCGGACCTGTTTTTTCCCTTTTTTCTGATAATATGATCTTCCTGGTTCATTGCTAATCACTAATATTATAATAAATTAATTTCAATCTGTTTAAAAACCCTTTCAGGTGTCAGCCAGTTCATACAGGCAAAATCTCCTCTCTTGCATTCTCCTTTCCCGTAAATGGTACATGGCCTGCATTCAAGATCCTCAACAGGTATCCTCACAGACAATGAATCTTCCTGCATCCATGCTCCAAATCCTGCAAGCGGATCTGTACCACCCCATATCGAGATGACCCTTGTTCCCGACAAAGCAGCCATGTGCATATTCGATGAATCCATCGCTATCATAAACCTGAGCCTGCTCATCATTGCCAGCTCTTCTTCCAGGCTCAGTGTTCCGGCAATATTAACAGCCCCCTTCACTTTTAAACATAATTCTTTCAGCCGCTCTTTATCCTCCGGGCCACCAAACAGCCAGAATCGACACTCATGCTTTTCTGAAATAAGATCAAGAAGCCTGATCATGTTATCTTCGGGCCACATCTTAAGCTTATGCTTCGCATACGGGGCCACTCCGATATTCATTAACCCCTCTTCCGGCATAAGCTCCGATACTGTTTTAAGAGCTTCGGATGAAGGAACTATACATTTATCCTTCACCGGGTCAACAGGGAAACCTGCTTTTTCAAAAACATCGCAATACCTCTCCACACTATGTTTCAATTGTCTTTTATCCCTGCCTGTGATGAGTGCTTTCTTTTCTGCCCTGCCCTTGTCGATCACAAAGACAGGTGTTCCGTTTATCCTGAAAAAGAAACGCAGGACTTTGGAACGCAGGACATCATGCAGGTCAATCACATAGTCAATTTTTTGGCTTTTTTTAATGTCTCTGTAAAGCCTGAAAATACCCGCTATCCCCTTATGTCTTTTTTTAAAATCGGGAAAGACGAAACCAAGACCCTGTACAGAGCTGAATAAAGGCTTAAAGGCTTTTCGAGTGACCAGAGTAATTTTAAACGACGGGTATTGGTTACGCATTGCTTTCAATACCGGTGTGGTAAGAGCAACATCACCCATAGCCGATGTTCTGATCACTAACAGATGCATCTCAGTATTTTTCGTACGATTTTTCCTCCATAAGACCCGACGAGGTTCTCAGGTTTATCTCTCGTTTTATCTCCGACCTGCGGTCGTTTTTAAAATAAACCGATCTTGCCGTTGCAACAAATTCATCACCGAAATCCTTCCCTCGTTCAAGGTCACGGATACGGTCCTCTATATCCCAAAGTTCGCAGTTGACATCATACAGAGCCTTGTACAAAGGATCGTCAACACTTATTATTGAAGCGGAAGCCTTGCTAAGAATATCGTATTCTTTCCGCAAATTGATAAGCTTGGACTCATCTTTTATACGTTCCAGTTTAATCTGTATAATAGTAAGCTTATCAATAATTTCACCGTTTGATATCTCTATCTTCATTTACTGTTATTTAGATTATCCAAAAGTAATATTATTTCCCGAACACATAAATGATATTAATCCCCGGCGCATAATATCCAAACAAGACTACATGACCGCATGACCGCATAACAGCATGACCGCATAACAGCATGACCGCAAGACCGCATGACCGCATAACCATTTAACCGGTCAATAAGGGTCCACATCGACCGAAATCCTTAAAGATGATGCCCCTTTCATGGTGATTATTCCTGCTATTGCTTCTTCAAGAAGTTGCTTGGCTTTTGATGGTGGTTTATCCTTTTCGATCTTAATGAGTATATTCTTTATATACCAGGCCTGTACCCTTGAAATAACCGGTTCTTCAGGGCCCAGGACACGTTTCCCGAAGATGATCTTTAGCTCATTACCCAGTAGTTCAGCAAAATGATTTAATGTTGTCCTGTCCCTGTGTTTAATACTGACTCGTATCATCCTGCAAAAGGGAGGATAGTTGAAAGTCTCCCGCTCCTCATTCTGCAACCTGAACATTGTATTATAGTCGTGACGCAGCATAAGTCGTATAATCCTGTGCGAAGGATCGGCTGTCTGTATAATAACCTTGCCCTGTTTGCTTCGTCTGCCGGCTCTTCCGCTTACCTGTTCCATAAGCTGAAAACTTCTTTCATGGGCCCTGAAGTCGGGAAAATTAAGCATATTGTCAGCATTAAGAATACCCACCACAGTCAGGTTTTCAAAATCCAGTCCCTTTGAGATCATTTGTGTGCCGATTAGAATATCAATACGTCTCTCCTCAAATTCCTGTATAATCCTGGCAAATGCGTTCCTGCTTCGTGTGGTATCCTGGTCCATTCTTGCTACCCTTGCTCCCGGAAACACTATTTTTATCTCATCTTCAATTTTCTCAGTCCCGAAACCCCTTGTTGACATACCTGTCGAATGGCAATTATCGCATTTATGAGGAAGGTCCGAGGTATATCCACAGTAATGACACACCAGTTTATTTGACGCTTTATGATAAGTAAGATTGACGGCACAATGAACACAGACCGGAATCCATCCGCATTCAGAACATTGTATATAGGGAGAGAAACCCCGCCTGTTCCTGAAAAGAATAACCTGTTCTTCCTTTCCCAGTGCCTCATCAATAGCATTTAACAGTTCGGGAGTGAAATGCGATACCATCATTTTTTTACGGTATGCATCCTTTGTATTTGCTATAATGATCTCCGGTAACATGATTGCTCCGTATCTCTCTGTTAAGGCTGCAAAACCAAACTTGCCTTTAAGAGAATTGTTATAGCTTTCCACTGATGGCGATGCCGAGCCCAGGATTGTTTTAGCCTTATGCATTGAAGCAAGCATGATAGCCGTATCGCGGGCATGATACCGTGGGGCCGGATCGTGCTGTTTATAGGAACCGTCATGTTCCTCATCGACTATGATCAACCCAAGATTACTGAAGGGCAGAAATACCGAAGACCTTACACCAAGTACCAGTCTGAATCCTGTTTCGGGATCATCATCCGCTACTTTTTTCCATATCTCAACTTTTTCGCGGTCGTTAAGTTTTGAGTGATAAATACCTGTAGAATCACCAAAATGCCGCTTTAGCCGCTGTATAATCTGGGTTGTTAAAGCAATCTCCGGAAGCATATAGAGCACCTGTTTACCTGCTTTGAGCTGTTCCTGAATAAGATGAATATATATTTCCGTTTTCCCGCTTGATGTTACACCATGAAGAAGTACTATCTCTTTCTCACTAAATTGTTTTTTGATTGAATTGTAGGCATCCTTTTGAGCCTGGCTCAACATTTTTACAGGTTCAGCCTGAAAATTACCACCCGATACCCGGGAAACCTTTTGTGAAAAAGAGTCTAATACTCCCTTCGCAATAAGTGCATCAAGCACGCCAGGGGAAACACCAGATTTATCGATTAACTCTGTTTTGCCTATCCAGGGTTTTTCAGAATCAGTGCCAAATTCCGTCAGGCTAAGGAAAGTAATCAGCAGGGCCTGTTGTTTCCCGGCTTTTTTCAGGCTGTCAAGAATTACATTAAGCTCATCATCGCTGTACCTGCGCGGTAACCGTATAAAGGTATTTAGCCTGGGCCTGTATTCTGCCAGGCTATCAGCCGAAGGTAAAGCTGCTTTCATCACCTCCCCTTCACCACAAAGGTAATAATCAGATATCCATGTCCAGAGCTTCAGCTGGTAAGAGTTTATAAGGGGTATTTCATCAAGTACCCTGGCAACCGGTTTTACGTCCTTTACTCCAGGTTCATTATTATGTGTCTTCAGCACTATCCCTGCGTACATCCGTCGCCTGCCAAAAGGTACCAGCACCCTTACCCCTTCAACAATCTTTTCTGAAAACTCCTCAGGTATTTGATAGGTATACCTCCCCCTTAAAGCAAGAGGCAAAATAATATCTGCATAACGGGCACCTTTCATTAGTAATATAACACTACAAAGTAAGAATAATTTTGCGGATCATCCGGGTGGAAATGATTTTACCCTTATAACAAAGGCCCTGGTTGATAACAACGAGGATTGATACAGCTAAGAATTTTTCCGGAGTCACGAAGTGAAATAACAGATCACGACCTTATGAAGCTAGAGAGGACCGTAAGCAAGTGGTCTTTCCTTATAGGTTTGATGAGACAGGCATCACAACCTGCTTCCAGGATAATGTCCTTATCATCTTCAAATATAAAAGCCGTTTGTGCAATTATTGGGATATTCTTCCTGATCATTCTTATCTCCTTAGTAACTTCGATGCCGTTCATCTCAGGCATCTGCATATCAAGGAGGACAACGTCGATATCTTCATGGGATTTTATAAGGTCGATTGCCTCGCGACCTGAACGGGCCATCAGTACAGACATTCCGGTATCTACGAGGATCCTGCTCAGGTATATAAGGACATCTTTATTATCATCGACAAGCAGGCTCTTTTTTGAACCCCAGTCAATCGGCTTAAAAAACTGTTCCTCAAGGGTTGATTTTGGCTTGATCCTGATGCTTCCTGCCGGGCGGTATGGTAAAGCAAAGCTGAATTCCGATCCGATCCCCTTTTCCGATTCGACGTGAATAGTACCTCCCATTCTTTCAACCACTTCCTTTGCGAGAGTCAAACCTATACCCAGCCCTTCAAAAGGCCTGTGATGTCCGTTTATCTCCTGTCTGAACTCCTCGAATATTCTTGCAAGATTTTCCTTATTGATGCCTATACCGGTATCTTTTATTCTGAAAACAATATGATCATTTTCTCTAAGGTACGACAGCTCAACCGATCCATCCAGGGTAAACTTAATAGCATTATCCATTAAATGAGTCAGAACCCTCTTAAGCCAGACCCTGTCAGTGAAGATCAGGTCGCTGTTATCGCCATATAAATTAAGAACGTTAAGAATGACTGACTTTTCATTTCTTTTAATTATCTGCCGGGCCTCTTCTGTTATCTCGTTAATTATTGAATTAAGGGATGTCTCCTCATAGGTAATCTCAATCTGTGAGCTTTCAAGCCTCGACAAGTCAATAATATCTCCTATTATCTGTATAAGTTTTTCACTATTATAGTTTATTTGTTCTACATACTCTTCTTTTACATCCCTGTCAAGGCCATCGGAGAGAAGAAGGTTGGAAAAACCAACAACACTGTTTAATGGGGTTCTGATCTCGTGTGAGATATTAGCCAGGAAACTTGATTTCAGCCTGCTGCTGGCTTCCGCTTCCAGGTTTGCTTTCACAAGTTCTTCATGAACCTGCTTAATTCTTGTAATATCGCGAAGAATAACAAGGGCACCAAGTATTTTATCCTTCCCGTCTTTAACCTGTACTGCCCTTTCTGATATATTCAGGTATTCACCTTCCCTGTGCCTTAGCCTGAGTTCACACTCAAAATATCCTTTTTCAACAAGCTTCTGATCCCTGTACTTAAAAAACTCCCGGTCATCCGGATGAATCAGGTCCCTGGGTTCTATCGAACTGAATACTTCCTGATCATATCCAATAAGCGAATAGAATGCAGGGTTTGCATATATCAGTTTCCAGTCCTTGTCATAGTAAATTATACCGTCACTTGCCGATTGAACCAGCATACTGTAAAACCTGTCCGACTCATTGCCTCCGTCACCAATTGTATTAAGCCGGTGTGCAAGCTCCTCTCTTTCTCCCGAAAGGCTTTTCTTTTCCTCATTTATTCGTTCTATCTTATCCTTCAGGTCCTTGTTGGATAAAGTAAGTCTGATTGAGAAGAAAATCAGGATACCACATAATATTACAAGAAAAAGGGAGAGGAAAATAAACAGGTTAAAAAGTGAATAGGCTATAACATGATGGTTATGAAAAATTGCGGTACTGGTAACTAAACCGTTATATCTTCCGGCTGAAAAGGAAGGTATTGAAAGCAGGATAAATACAATAGAAAACATAAAATAAGGTAAATATCTTCTGATAACCTTAAACCAGACGATGTTCTCTCTTCTTCTCATAAATTAAAACAGAATGAATTCAATTACCTGTAACTACCATAAAACCAATTATGTAAAAAAGGCCCCCCTCCTTTTTGAACCTGTGATATCAATGAGCCCCTAAAAGGCTGAGTATAATATTTATCACTGCACTAAATAAATGAAATTTACTCAATTAAAATATGACATATCTAAATTATTAATTTTCATTTAATTTATTATTTAACCAAAGCTATAAAAATGCTAAATTGCGTACAATTTGATTTATTTAGAATTTATGTTTATATTATAAATATTAGATTTTAATATTAAATATTCGAATTGATTATCAGGCATTTAACCCTTATATATTTTTAAAAGCACAGTTATGGGTGATGATAAAAAGAAATTTTCAGGAGGGAGAAGATATAGAAATGACGATATTACAGTTTACTGGAAACCATCGGCATGTGTACATGCCTCATATTGTTACAGGGAGCTTATCGAGGTATTTGATCCGAGCAGAAGGCCCTGGGTTGACATGGAGGGTTCCACTACTGAAAGAATTATTGAGGTTGTGAATATGTGCCCCACAGAAGCCCTTACCTGGAAATGGAATGATGATGAAAAAAACAAGGCTGTAACCAGCGACCAGATGAACCATATAAAATTCAGAAGGCCCGAACTGGTCGATCAGTTAGTAAGAGAACCCGATGAGTCGCCTGTCAGTGTTAAGGTTATGACCGACGGACCTATTGTTATAAAAGGAACTTTTACGCTGACATACAGCGGACATACAAAAGAGGTTAAAGACAGTCTCATCTCTATATGCCGTTGTGGCATCAGCGATCATCAGCCATTCTGCGACGGGCAGCACAGGAAAATAGGATTCAACGGTTAATTATTTGAAGATGGGAAACAGCGAAAACACAAATAACCAGGTAAAAGTTGAAATACTCGATTATGGCCCGGTTAAAATAACCGGCAATTTTATTCTGAAGGATATCAAACGCAATACTGAAGAAAAAGTAACCGAAGTATACCTGTGCAGATGCGGGAAATCGTCCAATAAACCATTCTGCGACGAATCACATAAGAGATAAATCATTTGTGATTTATTGCAGGAGATGAAATTCCTGTTGATCCACGGTAATCATCCTGATTAAAAAAGATATCCCGGCGACAGGAGGATCCTTAAAACCGGGATACAAGAGTATAATAGTCTATGTTATTCCATTATCAATCAGTTCAGCACCCTGGTTACAAGGGATGCAGCATCGCTAAAAGACAATGCAGAATAAACTGACAATCCGGAATTATCAATTATAGTCTTGGCTTCTTCGGCGTTTGTTCCCTGAAGTCTGACAATTACCGGTACTTTAATCTCACCGATAGATTTATAGGCTTCCACAACTCCATTAGCAACCCTGTCGCATCTCACTATTCCGCCAAAAATATTTATTAAAATAGCCTTAACGGCAGGATCTTTAAGGATTATCCGGAAACCGGCTTCAACAGTGGTGGGATTAGCGCCTCCGCCAACATCCAGGAAATTGGCCGGCGAACCGCCTGATAATTTAATTATGTCCATAGTTGCCATAGCCAGTCCGGCACCATTCACCATGCATCCTACATTGCCATCAAGCTTTACAAAGTTCAGGTGATATTCCCCTGCTTCAACGTCTACCGGATCCTCCTCCGAAATATCTCTCATAGCCGCAAGATCAGGATGCCTGTAAAGGGCATTATCATCGAGCACCATTTTGCAGTCCACTGCAAGTATCCTGTTGTCGCTTGTCTTCAGCACAGGATTAATTTCAAGTAACTGTGCATCACTTCCGGTGTAGGCTTTATAAAGTCCGTCAAGGAATTTAACCATATTCTTAAATGCCAGTCCTGATAATTTCAGGTTAAAAGCAATATTACGTGCCTGGTAGGGCTGGAGACCCAGGCCCGGGTCAATTTCCTCCGTAAAAATAAGATCAGGGGTTTTTTCCGCTACTTCTTCAATAGACATCCCGCCCTGGGGCGAATACATCACTATGTTATGTCCGGAATTCCTGTTAAGCAGCATGCTGATATAATATTCTTCAGGCTCCGATTCTCCCTTATAATATACATCCTCAGCAATAAGGACTTTATGAACCTTCTTGCCTGCAGGTCCGGTCTGTGGAGTTATAAGCTGCATCCCCAATATACGGCCGGCTACTTCTCCAGTTTCCTTAACCGACCTGGCCAGCTTAACTCCGCCTCCTTTGCCCCTTCCTCCGGCATGTATCTGTGCCTTTACAACAAAAAAGTCAGATCCGTTTTTCTCCTTCATCTGTCCGGCTATCTTCACAGCCTCTTCCGGGGTTTCAGCAACAGTCCCCTCCTGGATATCCACATTGTAAGCTTTTAATATGGACTTGCCCTGAAATTCATGAATGTTCATTGTATATTATTTAAAATGAATTAAGCACTATATTTCATCGAAACCAAGTATCGCAAAATAGCAATAATAAAAAGATTATTTGTTTATTTTCGCATAAAAAATATGAGGAAACTCCGTAACAGTGAACTAAACAGGAAGAGTGTTGAAGAATTTCACAATGCTGAAAAATCATCAGTTGTCATCATTCTGGATAATGTCAGAAGTCAGAGCAATGTTGGGTCAATATTCAGAACAGCCGATGCTTTCCTCACGGAAGCATTATGTCTTTGTGGAATAACTGCAGTTCCTCCTCACAGGGAAATTCAAAAGACCGCACTGGGGGCAACTGAATCCGTATCCTGGAAATATTACAGATCGACAGCGGATGCTGTGGAAGAATATAAGGAGAAAGGTTATAAAATAATTGGTATTGAGCAAACAGAGGGATCGGTTGAGCTCCAGGACATGCAATTCAGTAAGGACGAAAAATATGCTTTAATTTTCGGACATGAAGTCAATGGAGTGTCACAGGATATTATTGACAGATGCGACACCTGCATTGAAATTCCGCAGTTTGGCACAAAACATTCCTTTAATATTGCAATAAGTGCGGGTATTGTATTGTGGCAAATATATATCAAAAAAAATAGGGCTGTTTAATCAAACAGCCCTACAAATCATAATAAACTTTATATTTTATTGTACTACTGACTTGAATGTGTCATCGGTGAAATACTTGGCAAATTCAATATCTGTTTTTGCATAAGCTTTCCAGTCAGAGTTCATTCCAACAGCTGCACGAAGATTGTCGAGCATATAATTCTTGTCGTCGAGACGTGCACCTACAACTGCTTTAAGGTAATCAACCCTTCCGTCTTTTCCAGCATCTTTAATAGCATCCAGTGTCGATTTTGCCTGGTTTACATCACCTTTCAGAAGCTGTGCAAGAGCGAGATCGAATGAAGGTTCATTTCCGAAGTAGTTAACTGCTTTATCATATTCGCCTTTTGTAATTGCGATTACGCCCAGGCCCCATTTTGATTCAGGGGTTGCTGCTGTCATTGAGTTGAAATATTCTTCAGCTTTTGCAACATCACCTTTTGCAAGGTTGCTTATACCAAGATTATTTTTAACAACATCGTTGTTCATGATAGCTTTGGCTTTTTCGAAAGCTGCAATAGCATCATCAACTTTTCCGAGCTTCATGTAAGTAACACCAATGTCATTGGCAGCACGCACACATTTCGGGAAGTTTTCAGATGTAACCTGGTAAAACTTAAGCTGTTCGTTAGGATCATTTGTAAGAACACCGGCGTGAAGCATCTCTTCAAGGCTGAGAGCTTTAGGATCTGACCTCATCTGTGCGAGTATCTCATCATCAGTTCTTCCGATGGCATTGGCATTTACTGTCATAGCTGACCTTCTGAGTTTCGGCAGAATGTCGGTTTTCAGTATTTCAAAAGCAGCAGACATATTTTTAATCTCTTTGTCGCGTACATCGGGATCTGAATACATCGAAAGAACCCTGAGGATAAGATCTTTATCCTGGATATTTGATTTTTCAACGAGATTTTTAAATCCTTCCCAGTCTTCAGGAGTAGTATTCTCATCGAAGAAACCTTCCTTTTCAGCAGCATCAACCTTATTAAATTCCTTCCTTATGAATTTATCTGCTGTCTTACCTCTTCTTTCTGAAAGCGGAGTATTGATCTTCATTGTACCATCAGGTGATGCATATGATTTAACATCAGTTGTGGTGAATACAAGTTTTGGATCGCTATTAACAGTATTGATATATTCACGTAGAAGAGCTATATCTTCATCTTTAAGCTCGGAATTACGAAGATCTGCCCTGTTAATAATATAATGGATCTCAGCTGATTTGGATTCCGGAACTATCTGCTTGTAGTTGTCTTTCATCAGAATTGGCTTTCCTGTTTCGTCAACCAGAGTTGCGGTTGCGATAACACCATCTGCCAGTTTTACAGGTTCAAAATCCACACTTTTTGAGCCCCTTGTAGCTTTTACTCTCAAGACCAGCTCCGATACTTTCATTGCATCTTTATAAGGAACAGTTCCTGTATATGTGAAATTTCCGCCATCATAACTGATAACCTTATTGTTAGCCTGAACACTCTCGCCCTGAACAACCTGAACTTTATCAAAAGCTGTTTCACCTCCTGCATATGTAAGTACAGGGGTAGCTGTAAGTGTGGTCTTCTTGTCAAAATATTTTGAAGGGAAAGTACCTTTAATTGTAACGGTAACTACTCCAGCATCAGTGCGAAGCACTTTTGGTGTAACCTCATATTTGACAAGATCTGAATTCTTCTTCATTTTATTCAAGCCACTGCAACTTGTCATCACAATTGCGGCAAGGATAAGGATAAAATAGCTTCTGAATTTTTTCATAGTAAAAAGTGTTATTTGTTTATGATACCTTATTTGTTGTTCATTATGAATACTATAGTGATTTTTAACACAACTACAAATTTAAAATAAATAAGTTATAATAGTACAAATTAAACAAAATAATTATAAGATAACCTTATTTAAGCCAACAGGATAGTCGTCAAAAAAAATAGTATCAATCACTTTATTATAATGATTTTCATTATGTACGAAATCTATACCATTAACATCTATGACAAGATATTTGTTCTCAGGATTCTGCTTAAAAAACAAAAAATAACTGTCCTGTATCTTTTGAAGATATTCCTTTGAGATTGATTTCTCATATTTTCTTCCCCTCTTTTCTATGTTGCTTAGAAGCCGCCCGGGGTTCATATGAAGGTAAACATATAAATCGGGTTTTGGCAATGAGCTGTATATAATATAAAAGATCTGCCTGTAGAGATTATATTCATCACCCTCAAGAGTGGAGGCTGCAAATACAAGCGATTTCATAAAATAATAATCTGCTATCGTAAATGCTTTGAAAAGATCCTGTGGCTCAAGCTCTTCTTTTAGCTGTCTGTACCTGCTGGCAAGAAAAGAAAGTTCAAGGGGGAAGGAATATTTATCCGGGTCCTTGTAAAATCTTGGAAGGAAGGGATTATCCGCAAAATGTTCAAGTACCAGGCGGGCATTGAATTGTTCGGCTATCCTTCCTGCCAGTGTGGTCTTGCCGGCACCAATATTCCCTTCAATTACAACGTAATTATACCTGATTTTCATCTGTCAGCTTGTTTCCCTGTTTATTGCCGGATCAAATTTAAATATTGAAGATGACTTGGCAAAAGATCGAACCCCGACAAAACATTAAAAATATTAACAGTACAGGAACCATGTATTATTTACCGGAATAAAAAAATACGCAAAGACCCGTTGGACAAAACACTTAAATTCTGGTCCTATGATCTTTGCGCATCAACGGCAATTACCGGCATGTCCGCCAGGTGCCGTCAGCAAGCTTTATCCTGAAAACCCTAGTTATTCTCCGGTTTGTGGCCGTGATCTCTTTTATCATGCTCCTGCCGTGGAGGCCTGGGTAAAAGCTCTTTCCTGGAAAGCTTTATTTTTCCAGTCTTGGGATCAATATCTATTATTTTCACTTCAATCTCCTGTCCCTCTTTAAGAACATCTTCAACTTTCATCACTTTCTTCCAGTCTATCTCAGAGATATGAAGCAACCCGTCTTTGTTTGGCAATATTTCCACAAAAGCGCCAAACTGCACTATGGTCTTAACTTTGCCTTTGTAAACCTGTCCAATTTCAGGAACAGCCACAATCTTTTTGACCCAGTCGACGGCAGCTGAAATAATTTCCAGGTTCTCACCGAAGATATTAACATCGCCGTAACCATTTATCTCTTCGACAATGATAGTCGCACCCGTAACACGCTGAATTTCCTGTATAACCTTTCCACCGGGACCAATCAGGGCACCTATCATCACTTTTGGTATTGTTAGCATTTCAATCCGTGGAGCATGAGGTTTAAGATCGGGACGCGGTTCTGAAATTACGTCTGTCATAATATCCAGTATATGCATCCTTCCTTCCCTGGCCTGGTGAAGTGCTTTAGTGAGAATCTCAAAAGATAATCCGTCAACTTTAATATCCATCTGTGTTGCGGTTATACCATCCCGTGTACCTGTAACTTTAAAATCCATGTCGCCAAGATGGTCCTCGTCCCCCAGAATATCCGACAATACAGCATACTTATCCGAATCTTTGTCTGTTATCAGCCCCATAGCAATACCTGAGACCGGTTTTTTAAGTTTTATACCGGCATCCATAAGAGCCATTGTTCCGGCACAAACAGTAGCCATGGAAGAAGAACCATTGGATTCGAGTATATCGGACACAACCCTCACAGCATATGGATTCTCATCTTCCGGTGGCATCATATTTTTCAAAGCCCGGTGTGCAAGGTTGCCATGACCTATTTCCCTCCTGCTTATTCCCCTGGCAGGTCTTGCCTCACCGGTAGCAAATGGAGGGAAGTTGTAATGAAGTGTGAATTTTTCAGTTCCCTGGTTTAAGACCTCATCAATTATTTACTCATCGAGTTTTGTACCAAGTGTTACTGTTGTAAGCGACTGGGTCTCGCCTCTTGTGAATAAGGCAGACCCATGAGTTGCCGGTAGGGGATCTGTCTCGCATACAATAGGCCTGATCTCATTGGGTTTTCTACCGTCGAGCCTAACATTTTCATCAAGGACAAGCCTCCGTGAAGCTTCCTTTAAAACATCGTGGTAGTATCTCTTTGCCAATACCTCATCAACAGGATTTTCCTCGGTAAATTGTTCAAGGAACTCTGTAATTATGGCATCAAAATTTTCTGATCTTTTATGCTTATCTGCCGTAAGTTGCTTAGCAGCTTCGTAGCATTTATCATATGTTTCATCCCATACTTTTTTCCTGAGGTCTTCGTCATTGTTCTCATGACTGTATTCTCTTTTAAGGGTAGATCCGACTTCCTCAGCAAACTCCATCTGGGCTTTGCAATGCACCTTAATTGCTTCATGAGCTTTCTTAAGAGCTTCAAGCATTTCCTCTTCCGACACTTCCTTCATCTCTCCTTCCACCATAAGGATATTATCATAGGTCGCCCCGACAATAAGATCCAGATCTGCCTCCTTAAGCTGCGAAGCTGAAGGATTAATTATAAGTTCATTATTCACCCTGGCTACCCTTACCTCAGATATGGGACCGT
Source organism: Bacteroidales bacterium (assembly GCA_046706305.1). Taxonomy (GTDB): domain Bacteria; phylum Bacteroidota; class Bacteroidia; order Bacteroidales; family VadinHA17; genus LD21. The sequence goes on along the minus strand of JBJKPQ010000006.1, from coordinate 15,521 downwards.
TAAAGGGGATATCCGATACAGCAAGTGCCGCTGACGCTGCAAGACCCGCAAGTGCATCGGGTATTATATCTATATCAGCTGATACCAGATTAATCGTTACAAATGTCTCTGCATGGTAATCATCCGGAAACAGAGGTCTCAGAGCCCTGTCTACCAGGCGTGATATAAGTATCTCATAATCGGAAGGACGGGCCTCCCTCTTAAGGAACCCCCCGGGAAAACGACCGGAAGAGGCATATTTCTCTTTATATTCAACTGACAAGGGCATAAAGTCAGTATCTTCCTTAGCATCCTTAGCTGATACCACCGTGGCCAGCAACATTGTCTTGCCCATTTTTAACATAACAGCTCCGTCAGCCTGTCTGGCGAATCTGCCTGTCTCAAGTGTTATTGCCCTCCCATCTCCGAGGTCAATAATCTTCTCTTTTACTTTAAACATTATATATTTGATTTGTGAAATTGAAATTACAAAGTAATCTAAATACTATGAAAAAAGGCAATTAAAAATTGCCTTTTTATTATTTACGTAATTTCAATGCTTTTATGATTTCGCGATACCGCTCGATATCTTTAACTTTCAGGTAGTCCAAAAGCCTTCTCCTTTTACCCACAAGCTTTATAAGAGCCTGCTGAGTACTGAAATCCTTTTTGTTCTTTTTCAGATGCTCAGTAAGATGATTAATCCTGTATGAAAACAGCGCTATCTGGCCCTCTGCGGTTCCTGTATCTATCTCAGACGTCCCAAAGGTCTTGAAAAACTCCTGCTTCTTTTCTGTTGTTAAATACATATCCTTAATTAAAATGTTGTTTATCCATAAATATATCGAGTCTCCAATTTTGGAACGCAAAAATAAGGCTTTTTTATGTAAATTATCAAACAATTGTAAAAAAAATTAAAAGTTATTGAATAATTTCATATTACAGGTACGAATTACAGCTCATACTTATTATCGACCATCTGTAATATAGACGTAAAAACCGGGTAAAAAGTTGCGTGGAATTTAATTATCTTTCAGCTATTTGTCAGCAAAATATTAACATTAGTCAAATGATTTGCCAAATGATCTTCTCAAAGATTCCGTCCCGTAATTTTCCTGTCATTTTATTTACTAAACAAACCTGTGGATACTATGGTTCAAGCAGCAACTCATCATTTTCTTTAAGACTATTTTCATCCATTAACAACCTGCTCCCGATTAAACAGTCAAGGCACTTTCTCTTTTTGCAGTAATTTTCCCTTAATTGGATCAATGCCTGCGAATAATAAGCAGACTCCGCAGTCAAACCTGTTTTTACCCAATCATTCATTATTACATTTTGCTCAGGTTCAATCTGATCAAGGAACTCAAGGGCTCTCTCGCACAAATCATTTATGCACCTGCTCTTACCATACACAAAAATTACAGGTATAACAGCATTTAAAAGAAATATAACCACAGCCTGTGAACCTGTTTTCTTCTTTCGCATTCTGCTTTTCCTGCCAAACACATAATGGTTGTCCCAGTATTCTGACGCCGATACTTCAAAAAGCCTCCGAAGGTCTCTAATATTATCTGTTTCAGTGACTCTCGAAAAAAGACCACCCGCCACTGAAAGCATCGCTGCCAGCTGTGAAATCCTGATAGTCGGGAAATTCACCGGCCGCAGCCTTGAAAACTTCCAAATCCAGCCATGCAGAGGAGCCAGTGAATATTTGGCCGAGAGTATCCTGAATTCACGTACAAGATCCAGATAATAACCATCGTGTAATGCATCACGGAAAAGACCTTCCTCCAGCATTCCTGCAACACCGAATAATAATGCTTCCAGTTGAAAAATATTGTCAGCATGCCTGCGTATGATGCGAAAAGGAAGTGCAGCTGCAAGCATTTCAAAAGGTTCCCTGTTTACCCTGAAACCAAAATATCTTGCCAGTACCCTGTAAAATGTTTCTTCCCAGTCATTTCCCGTCTCTTTAAAAACCCTCATTATAAATTCTGATTTCTCCTCCAGCCGGTCTGCCACAAGACGTCCAAGCCACTGGTAAATCAGCTGCCTGTCAACTTTACCTATTGAGCCCTGGCAGGCTATAACATACGGATTGTTTACAAGTGAAATATACTTGTCATAAACTGTCGCATCGAAATCGAGTTTCACAGTCAGTACTTCTTCCCCTTTTGAATTAAATACCTTTTTATCGTTATCCGCCACAACATGCAGAATGACATTGTCATATGCCGGGTCGGTGTCATGGCCGTGCTGATTGAAATGAGAGGATTTAATATGCAACTCAACATTCCCAGCCCATAAAGTTCCCTCAATAAGTATGCGTGCATTAAAAAAATCCGGACCTGCATCACGGTTATAGTCTCCCGGATGAATGACAACAATTTTATTTCCTCCAGCATCAAATAACCTGTCTGAATAGTACAAACCGTACTTCCACATGTAATGCAGAAATTCCTCTTTCATCCGGGCACGGGTTTAATAAGCAGCAATTAATGTAAAGATAATAAATCTGATGATCAGTAACAAGGATATAAAGTATTGGACCCAGGATGCCTGTGTTGGCACCGATTTATAATCCGGCATCAACATGTTTATATTTAAGCTACTGTTGGGGATCCTTCGCTGGTACTACCAATGATAGTATTTGGAAGTATATCTTTAGCGGAACGAAGTATCTCCATGATGCTTAATGCAAGTTAATTACATCAATGCTCATAGAATGAGTGGTTATGGATTATGTCAACATGTTAAATTGGCGAAATTTCTTCAGAACACCATTGATAACAAATCCACACTATCTTATACTAACTTAAATAAGGTTCTTTTTTAAAAGGTATCCCTGCATTTCCACCTGTATCTCCATTGCTTTTTGTGCAGCTGCTTTATCGAATTCCCGGGAGCTGTCTGCGAATATGATGCCCCGGGAAGAATTCACCAGGAGCCCGCAGGAAGAGTTCATTCCATACATGGAAATTTCTTCAAGGCTGCCTCCCTGGGCACCTATACCTGGAACAAGGAGAAAATGGTCGGGGACAATCTTTCTGATATCGGCTACCATTTCGGAACGAGTTGCACCAACAACATACATTATATTGTTAATATTACCCCATTTACCTGATTTTCCCAACACCCTCTCAAATAACCTTTGCCCGTTATCATTATGATACTGGAAATCATCGGCTCCTTTATTGGAGGTCAGAACGAGAAGAATCACCCACTTATCCTTGTAAGAAAGAAATGGTGAAACTGAATCTTCACCCATATAAGGAGCAACGGTAAGAGCATCACAAGGCATGTTTTCCAGAAATGCCTTTGCATACATCCTCGAAGTGTTTCCGATATCACCTCTTTTGGCGTCTGCAATGACGAAAATATCCGGATATTTGTCTTTAATATACCTCACTGTGGCTTCAAGTGTCCTCCATCCTTCCGGACCATTACACTCATAAAACGCAACATTAGGCTTATAAGCAACAGCAAATGAATGCGTTGCATTAATAATCCTTTTATTGAATTCAAATACAGGATCTTTTTCCTGTAACAGGAAGGAAGGAATTTTCTCTAGTTCAGAATCAAGCCCGATACAGAGATAAGATTTCTTTTTTACGATGTTTTTAAATAAAGCTGAATGATCCATTATTGAAAGATTATAAATTACTTTCCTTTAGCCTTTCCGCGTTTTCAGCCATCTGCAACTTATCAATTATCTCCTGTATGTCACCATCAAGTATAGCCGGCAGGTTATATACCGTATAATTGATCCGGTGATCTGTCATCCTTCCCTGCGGATAGTTATATGTCCTGATCTTAGCCGACCTGTCGCCTGTAGATACCATAGTTTTTCTTCTGTGAGCCACTCCGTCGAGGTATTTCTGGTATTCAAGATTATAAAGCCTTGTTCTAAGTTCTTTCAACGCCTTATCGTAGTTTTTAATCTGTGACTTTTCATCCTGGCATGTCACCACGATACCGGTAGGAATATGGGTAAGCCTTATTGCGGAATAAGTTGTATTAACTGACTGGCCGCCCGGTCCCGAAGAGCAATAAGTATCCTTTCTAATGTCTTCCTGACGGAGGTCAATGTCAAACTCATCTGCTTCAGGAAGAACTACAACCGTAGCGGCAGATGTATGAATTCGTCCCTGCGTTTCAGTCTGTGGCACCCGTTGTACCCTGTGAACACCTGACTCATATTTCATTACCCCGTAGACACCATCACCGGAAACACTGAAGACAATTTCTTTAAATCCTCCGGCCGTGCCTTCAGATATATTATTAACTTCAAACTTCCATCCTCTGGATTCAAAATACTTTGTGTACATTCTGAATAGATCCCCTGCAAATATACTGGCTTCATCGCCTCCTGTGCCGGCCCTTATTTCCATCACGGCATTTTTATCATCCTCAGGATCAGCAGGTATGATAAGCAGTTGTATCTCTTCCTCCATATCAGGAATTTTCTCAGACAGCTCCTCTATCTCCGCTTTTGCCATCTCACGCATCTCTTCGTCTTTCTCAGTGGCAAGTAGCTCTTTTGCACTCTTAAGGTTACTTAAGGCTGTCTTGTACCGTTCATAAGCCTCTACTACTGGAGTGAGTTCTTTATATTCCTTATTTAACCTGACATATCTTTTCATATCCGAGAGAATCTCGGGCTGGGTAAGCAATTCACCAACCTCGATGAAACGTGTTTTTACACCTTCAAGCCTCTCAAGAATCATATTATTTGCCATATAATGATAAATTTCAGGGTGCAAAGATAATAAGAATTGAGATTATTTTTGCAAGGGATAATATGCAGGAGTAAGGATTTAAATTAACAGGTTCTCCTTTCAGGCTGAAAATTTTAATCAAAAAGAATATTTTTGAGAAGTTTATTTACCAGGGCTGAGAGTGACCTGAGAAAGACGACCGGACGAATTTTTAATATTCAAATGTACCCATGTCCGAATTAATTGTCAGTTTAGGTCCGGCTGCAGATTCACAATGACCAACAATTCTGGCGCCAAGGTTAAATGACGAAGCTATACTAATTATGTCTTCCGCACTTTTTTCATCTGTATATATTTCAAACCTGTGGCCCATATTAAATACCCTGTACATCTCCTGCCATGGTGTTTCCGACTGTTCGTGAATAATTCTGAACAAAACAGGAAGGGGGAACATATTATCCTTAATTATATGCATGTCATCGATGAAATGCATGATCTTTGTCTGTCCTCCTCCTGAACAATGTATCATTCCATGTATTTTATCACGCATGCTCTCAAGAACCTGCTTAATCACGGGAGCATAAGTCCGGGTGGGAGAAAGGACCATCCTGCCTGCATCTGTACCAATCTCTTCAACAGGATCTGTAAGTTTTAACCTTCCTGCATATATGAGGTCATACGGGAGTTCGGTATCAAGACTCTCGGGGTACCGTGATGCAAGGTAGGGAGAGAAGATATCGTGACGGGCGGAAGTAAGACCATTACTTCCCATCCCGCTGTTATAGGATTTCTCATATGTAGTCTGTCCGTAAGAAGCAAGACCGACAATAACATCACCATGCCTGATATTGCGGTTTGTTATGACATCCGATCTTTTCATCCTTGTGATAACAGTGGAATCCACAACCACTGATCTGACAAGATCGCCGATATCAGCTGTCTCTCCTCCTGTCAGCCATATGCCTATTCCAAGATCACGCAGCTCACCGAGAACTTCTTCGGTACCGTTAATTAAAGCAGAAATTACTTCACCGGGAATATGATTTTTATTCCGGCCAATAGTTGAAGATAAAAGAATGTTATCGTAAGCCCCCACACACAGAAGGTCATCAACATTCATTACAATTGCATCCTGTGCTATCCCTTTCCATACTGACATGTCACCTGTTTCTTTCCAGTAGATGTAGGCCAGTGATGATTTGGTACCTGCTCCATCGGAGTGCATTATGTTGCAGTAATCTTCATCCGATCCAAGGATATCTGGCACTATCTTGCAGAAAGCCCTGGGATACAAACCCTTATCAATATTTTTAATCGCAGCATGTACATCCTCCTTTACGGAAGATACTCCTCTTTTATTGTATTTTGATTCAGTGGACATAGTAAATTTCTAAAGCCACGAAGATAGGAAAAAGGATGGTCTTTTTCTAGTTCTGTGGTGCCTCATAATCAGTCCTGAGTACTTTGAATTCGGTTCTCCTGTTGATCTGGTGAGCAATTTCTTTCTGCTCATCATTTGCCAGGCTGTTAATATATTGGTCTGTAAGTGTTGCCCCTGCCTTAAGGAAGGGATTCTGAGCAGCTATGGCAGCATCCACAACTTTAGGCTGTGACTCTCCGTAACCTTTGGCCGTGAGCCTGTCGGGAGAGATTCCTTTACTTATCAGGTATTGAACAACAACCTGTGCTCTTTTTTGTGACAATTCCATATTATACTCCTCTGTATCGCGGGAATCGGTATGAGACATAAGCTCAATAGTGATATTGGGATTGTCGTTGAGTGTTTCAACAAGCTTATCGAGCGACACCATTGATTCAGGTCTTAGATCCCATTTACCGAAGTCATATAAAATATTGGGCAACTCTATCGGCCTGTCTATTGGTGTCAGGTTGATTGTGACCATAAATTCACGGCTTTTATCCTGTCCTTTTGTTGTCTCTTTCTCCTTCCCATTGAGATAACCTCTCTTGGAAGCCAGGAAGATATAGTCAACACCGGGTTTCAGGCTGAATTTAAAATCTCCACCTGCACCTGTCTCAGCCTGCAGGCTGTTACCATCGCTTGCTATCAGCTTAACCACAGAACCGGAAATAGCAGAACCTGTTTTTTCATCCTTAACAAGTCCTGTAACACTAAACTCAAGAGGTGGAAGTTCAAACGAATAGAGGTCGTCATTCCCCCTTCCCTTGCGGGTGGAACTGAATATTCCCTTTTCGCTGTTACCCTCAAAGGCAATACCGAAATCATCAGCAAAACTATTGATCGGAGATTTCATATTTTGTACAATCCAGCTTCCGTCGGGTTGCTGAGTTGCTTTAAATATATCGAGTCCGCCCATACCTATCAGACCGTCTGATGAAAAATACAGTGTCCCGTCCTCCCTGACATAAGGAAATTCTTCGTTACCTTCAGTATTAATATCCGGCCCCAGGTTGACCGGTTTTGACCATGACCCTGATCCCGATCTTGTTACCTTCCATATATCCTTGCCTCCATATCCTCCTTCCATATCCGATACAAAGTACAATGTTGTTCCGTCAGGTGAAATAGCGGGGTGAGCAGCAACAAGTGAATCAGGTAAGATCTTAAGATCAACCGGAGTGCTCCATTTGTCTCCTGACCTCTTTGAGAACATGATTTTGCATCCTTTCTTTTCCCGTTTTCCAACCTCGCATCTTGTAAAATACATTTCGCGATAATCTGATGAAAAAGAGGGAGTCCCTTCCTCATAATCGGTATTTACCCCAATAACTGGTACAGGGGTACTCCATTTCGATTTTTTATCGACCTTGCTTTCAAAAATATCCGCAAAATTCTGTCCTGTTGCTCCGTGTGTTTTCTTTCCTGAGGCACCATCGCGTGATGATGTGAAAAATACTTCACCATAATCATCCCGTCCAAAGGCAGGACTGAAATCAGATGATCTGGAGTTAAGATCCTTTATCTCCTCGACCTTGTATCCGTCAGGACTTCGCATCCATTGCAGTGCCAGTTCGCAAGCGCGAATCTCCTGGTCTGCCCTGGCATCGGCAGGAGCCGCCTGTTTATATTTCTTAAATTCATCTATTGCTTCCGAATAATCCCCGATCTTCTTCATCGATTCTGCAAGCCAGAAGGCTGCATCCGGTTTGGAATTGGGTGTCCTGACAGCCAGCTTATACCATGTTTCAGCGTGGGCTGGGTCGTTTGTAAGACGGTAACATTCGGCAATCATGTAAACAAGCTCTGCCCTTGTGCTCCTGTCTGATCTTTTTGTCTTGGAATATGCACTTTTAAACTGATCAATAGCATCGTAATACTCACCCGCATTAAAAGCAGAATATGCCTTCTCTGTTTTATGCTTCTGTGCATTTATCTCTGGTACGGATACTATAATCAATAATATGATAAATGATAAAAATCGTTTCATAATTCCACCTTCAATTTGACCATAAATGTAATCAATTTAAAGATTACTGGTAATATTATTTAACGTCTCGCGCTGTCTTTTATTATATAAGTCAGGGCATGGCCTGCTAAGGGAAGTAATATGAATTTCATTGTCTCCCGGTTATTAAATCCGCTAAAGCCTCCCCGAATATCAACAGGCAAATATAAAATGAATATCCGGGGTTTTAGGAAGGGGATTCCGGGGGTTTAATGCCTGGTATGATTCCCGGCACATCTCTTAAATATTCCAAAATCAATGAGGGTACCTGCAAAGGCACCCTCATTTGAACCATAAAAAAACTAACCAACTTTTTATCGCGTGAAAAGTAATTCCCTGTATTTAGGCAAGGGCCATATTTCATTATCCACAATAAGCTCAAGTTTATCTATATGATAGCGTATCTCCTCGAGGTAAGGTTTTACTTTACTCTCATAAGCAAGAGCCTTCTTATAATTGTCTTCTATCACATTTGCCTTCTTACGTGCTTCTACCATATCATTTACAAGTTTCTTGATCTGGGTAATATGGTCAGAAAGGTTAATTATAACCTCCTTTCTTGCTCCTGCCAGTCTCTCATATTCTATGTCATTGAAGATTTCCTTCAATCCCTTAACATTTTCGATGAGGCTGCTCATATAAGTTGTTGCCGTCGGAACTATGTGATTCATTGCGAGGTCACCAAGCACCCTTGCTTCAATCTGCACCTTCTTGGTGAATTTCTCATACTCAACCTCTACACGGCTTTCAAGTTCCTTCTCGGTGAATATCCTGCTGCCAATAAGCATCTCCTTTGATTCCTTTGTAAGATATTTGCTTACTGATTCGGGTACGCTGGAGAGATTGGAAAGGCCTCTTTTTTTAGCTTCAGTATGCCATTCCTTACTGTAGTTATCGCCTTCGAAAAGTACTCTTTCCGACTCAAGAATGTATTTTTTCAGAACCTGGAAAATGGCCTCATCCTTGTTCCTTCCTTTCTTGATTATCTGGTCAACATCTTTCTTGAACTGTGTCAGCTGGTAAGCTACTGCAGCATTAAGCACTATCATAGCCGTACTGCAATTTGCAGAGGAACCCACGGCCCTGAACTCGAACCTGTTTCCGGTAAATGCAAAAGGCGATGTCCTGTTCCTGTCAGTGTTATCAAGAAGAATTTCAGGAATTTTGCCTATCCCGAGCTTAAGCTCTGTTTTCTGCTCCGGTGTCATCTTTTTGTCTGTAACCTTTCGTGTAAGTTCGCCGAGCACGCTGCTTAGATATGAACCCACAAAAACCGATATTATAGCAGGAGGAGCTTCGTGACCGCCAAGCCTGTACGAGTTTGTCTCATTCATAACTGAAGCCCTGAGAACATCATTACTGTCGTTAACTGCTTTGATAACATTTATAAGAAAAGTAAGGAACTGAAGGTTCGTCTTTGGATTCTTTCCAGGAGACAGCAGGTTTACACCGGTATTGGTTGCCATCGACCAGTTATTGTGTTTCCCTGATCCGTTGATACCTCCAAAAGGCTTTTCATGGAACAGTACTCTGAATTTGTGCTTCCTCCCTACTCTTTTCATTATATCCATCAGGAGTTGGTTATGATCAACTGCAAGGTTTACTTCTTCAAAAATAGGGGCACATTCAAACTGGTTAGGAGCCACCTCATTATGACGTGTCTTTACAGGTATCCCTAATTTATAAGCCTCACACTCAAGATCTTCCATGAATGCCATAACGCGTTCGGGGATTGATCCGAAATAATGGTCAGACAGCTGCTGGTCCTTGGACGACTGGTGTCCCATAAGGGTTCTTTCAGCCAGTACAATATCCGGACGAGCGTAATATAATGCATCATCAATAAGAAAATACTCCTGTTCACATCCAAGAGTCGCAATTACCTTTGTTACATCCTTGTCGAAATACTGACAAACATCAACCGCAGCTTTATCCAGAGCGTAAAGAGCCTTAAGTAACGGGGCCTTATAATCAAGAGCTTCACCTGTATATGAAACGAAAATAGTCGGGATACAAAGTGTGCTGCCTACTATAAAAACCGGAGAAGAGACATCCCACGCAGTATATCCCCTGGCTTCAAAAGTATTACGAATACCTCCGCTGGGAAAACTTGAAGCATCGGGTTCCGACTGTACCAGTACCTCGCCCGAGAACTTTTCAACAACGGTACCATAATCACCCAGATCGATGAAACCGTCATGCTTCTCCGCTGTTCCGTCAGTTAACGGATGAAACCAGTGTGTATAATGTGTGGCACCCCGGCTGAGAGCCCAGGCTTTAAGACCCGTAGACACCATATCGGCCTCAGGCCTTGTAAGTGATGTACCTTCAGTTATTGCCCTTTTCACCGCTTTATATGCTTCCTTTGACAGATAACGTTCCATCTTTGGAAGATCAAATACATTCTCTCCGAAGAAATCGGAAACGATTTTGGATGGTCTTTTTACCTCAACAGGTATCCTGTTGAATACTTCTCTTAATGCACTAAATCTGAGTTCTGCCATTTTTTCAATTTTTTTATGCAAAAATAGAGTATTTTTAATATATCCTATCTTTTTTTATGGGTATTTTTTAGTTTTTTATGTTTTTTTCGAACACACCCCCTGCTTTTTTAACCCCTTTTGTGTTTTTTATTGATTTTCGAAACATATGCAAGAAATCAGAAATCGCTTTATAAATTAAACAACTTAAAGGATACGGGCCATGATAATATATATATTGTATAGCCATCAGGAGTAAGAATTGAAATGAAACAGCATCAGGCAATATCTGTAAAGCCGGCATTTAAGTAAAAAGTATTGATGGTGTGTAATCATTGGACTCCCTGATATTAATATAATACACTCTGTACGTAAAACTTATATAAGCATTAACATTTTATCCGCCAGTCAGGGTTTTAATTAAATTTTACTATATTTGTCGCCTGTATTAAAAAAGGTACACAACTATTAACTACTAAATAAGATATTAGATGTCAGCACTTCAATTTTTACGTGAAAAAGCCGGGGTTCTGGTAGCTGCAGTAATTGGTCTTTCTCTTTTCCTTTTCGTGGTAAGTGACTTCTTTGGCAAGGGAAGAGGCCAGCGATTAAAGGCGAAGAAATATTATGAGATTGGCGAAATAGACGGACAATATATTTCGTACCAGGATTTTGAATTGAGGTTGCAGAATCTCCTCGAGATATATAAACTGTCTGGAAGAACAAATATTGATGAGGCTACAAATGAATCTCTCAGGGAACAGGTATGGCAGCAGATGATCAGGGAAAAGATTCTCGACTCCCAGTACAAGAAACTTGGAATCGGGGTAAGTACTGAAGAAGTGGATGAACTTGTACTTGGTGATCACCCCCACCCTATAGTACAGCAACTTTTTACTGACCAGCAGACCGGGGCTTTCAATAAGTCGATGCTCGTGAACTTTCTGAAACAGACCGAAGTTGATCCCACTGCTAAGAAATACTGGATGTTTTTTGAAGATGAAATAGTAAATGACCGTGATAACACAAAATACAACACACTGGTATCCAAAGGCTTATATGTAACATCCAAACAGGCTGAATTCGATAAAATACTCAACACTAATACAGTAGACTTCAGCTTTACATTAAAGAACTATGCTTCAGTACCAGATTCATCTGTCAGAATATCTGAAAATGATATGCGTGATTATTATGACAATCACAAGAATAATTACTACAGGACAGCTCTCAGGGATGTCGAATATGTTACATTCAAAATTGTTCCTTCCCAGGATGATATAAACCAGACAAAGGATTGGATTGAAAGAACAAAAGCTGATTTTGAAACTTCAAAAGATCCTGTGGAGTTTATCAATACCACTGCTGATACCCGTTATACAGGTTTTTATGTTCCTCTGAATGAGGTAAGCCCTGACACCCTGAAAGATTTTGTTGAGAAGGATGATCTGAAAACAGTATTCGGACCATATCTTGAAAATGGGTCTTTCAAAATAGCAAGATTGCTCGACGTGGCAAATCGTCCTGATTCTGTACATGTTCGGCATATTTTACTGGCCACGGGTCAAAACAGGTCTATTGAAGCTGCAAGGCATGAAGCCGACAGCCTGGTGGCTCTTATTAAATCAGGTACATCTTTTGCCTCACTGGCCCAGGCAAATTCGGACGACCAGGGTTCGGCCCAGCTGGGAGGGGATCTGGGATGGTTCCCGGAAGGAAGAATGGTGCTGCCTTTCAACAATGCATGTTTTTCAGGAAAGAAAGGTGACATCAAGATAGTACAGACATCATACGGTATACATATTATAGATATCCTGGCCCAGTCGAGGCCTGTAAGAAAATATGATATCGGAATCATAGACAGAAAGATACTTCCAAGTTCAGCAACATCTCAAAAGTATTACAGTGAAGCGAGCCAGTTTGCCGGGCTTAACAACACATATGAAAAATTCAGTAAGGCGGTTGCCGAACAGGGAATTAACAAAAGAATAGCAAATGATGTTGCCCCACAGCAAAAGACACTACCCGGGCTTGAAAATCCCAGGTCTCTTATAATGGCACTTTTCCAAACTACAGAGAAGGATAAGATTGTTCTGGATAATAACCAGCAGGCTGTATTTGAAATAGGAGATGACTATGTTGTGGCTTATTGCACCAGGGTACAGGAAACCGGTATTGCTCCACTTAAAGACGTCGAGAACGATGTAACATTTGCTCTTATTAAAGACAAAAAAGCCGATCTCATATCTTCAGAGTTTAAAAAGAACATGGCATCCGATAATAATATTGAAGCCCTGGCACAGAAGATGAATCTTAATGTACAGGATGCAACAAACATTAATTTCAGATCTTATACAGTACCTGGTGTAGGCAGCGAACCAGCGCTGATTGCAGCTTCAACGGTTTCCGGTGAAGGAGTACTCTCCGGTCCTGTAAAAGGAATAAACGGAGTATATGTTCTGGAAGTAAACAACGTGACAACCTCGAAGAATGAGGACCTTAAGGCACTACAGAACAGCCTGGAAAATACCTTCCAGATGAGAGGTGCTTATGAGGCTTATGAAGCACTGAGGAAAGCTGCAAATATTGTAGATAAAAGATATAAATTCTATTAATCCGGAAGGTCCATTGCATGCAATGGACCCTACCCCGGTCTTAAACAACCTATTCCTTCATGAACCTGTTGAGGATTGACGTATCGTTCAGTTCTTTAGACAGGCCTTTAATAAAATCCTGGGGGGCATTATACACATCAAGTATGAGCAATCCGTCGAGACAATAGTTGAATTTAGGATCAATATTAAATCCTATTATTTTCCCATTAAGCTCAAGATATTTTTTCAGGAGAACCGGCAAACGATAGCCGGGTTCAATATCCCTGATTATCTTTTCTATTTTATTAATATCTCTTACAGAGGTGTCGATAAAAATATTACGGTCAATAGTTTTATCCGGTTTTACAACGAAATGTTTCCGTGGATCTATGTATCTGGCAAAGTCCTCATCAGTAAAATACTTACGGATAAACTCAACTATAAGGCTTTTGGAGAATCTTGAAAAGTCGTTACTAATGCTAACCGGTCCGATAAGATAACGGTATTCGGCATTTTTAAGCAGGAATACCATAATTCCTTTCCATAAGAGGAAAAGTGGAATGGCTTTTTTCTGATACTCCTCAACAATAAAAGACCGCCCGAGTTCAAGAGACTGAGAGAGGACATTCTTAAAATCAGGACTTATCTTAAAGAGTGAATCTATATAAAATCCTCTTATCCCATAGATATCCAGTATCTCTTTCCCTTTTCCAATTCTGTAAGCACCGACTATCCGGCTTTCTGCAGTATCCCAAATAAAAAGATGGTTAAAGTAAAGATCGTATTCATCAATATCGGCATTTTTATTGGTGCCCTCACCCACTTTCCTGAATGTAAGTTCTCTGAGACGTCCTATTTCGTTAAATATCTCAGGTATCCTTGCAGTTGGAGCACATACAACAGTATAGTTTTTAATTGTAAAAAGCTCATAATCAGAACGTATGCTATTAAACTCCTCTGTCAGTACATCAACAGGCACAGGATCTGCCAATGGTTCAGGATCGGGTTTCCTCCAGTAGGTATAGTCGCTGAAGAATTTCTTGACCTTAAGGGCAGACCCGAGAGAATAGGTACGTGCACGAAGGTACTGCCCGAACTGGAACATATTTTCGAATTCTGTTTGTTCTTTCACTGTTATGGGAGAACCTATCCTGACTATTACCGTTCTGTTCTTTTTCTGGGTTAGTTCAGCCGGAAGCTTTATTGTGCGAAGCAAAGGATGAACTTTACCCACTATATGGGATAACCTGGGTTTAGTACCATGGAAATAAACCGGTATTATGGGAACTCCGGCATTCTTAATGAATTTCAGTGCTGCACTCTGCCATTCTTTATCAACAATCACTTTAGACACTTCTATCTGTGATGACACTTCTCCCACCGGGAAGATACCCAGGGGGTGACCGTCTTTCAGATGATTAATACCCTCTTTAATACCTGAGAATGAAGACTTCTCGCTTCCTGCTGTCTCAAATGTATTAACAGGGATTACAATATCTTTCAGTGGATTTATCTGGTGAAGAAGGTAACTGGCCATGATCTTGAGATCATTTCTTGTCTCTGAAATGATCTTATACAATATCATAGAATCGATTCCCCTGTAAGGATGGTTGGATACTGTTATAAAAGCACCATCCGCGGGAATATTTTTCAGGTCTTCTTCAGGGATATCATATTTTAGATCCAGTTCATTCATTAATGAATCAATCAGGAATATAGGATCTTTATCATGTGTTTCAGAGTAGACCCTTGTCAGGATGTTATATTTAAGCATTTGAAGGAGTGTATCACCAAGGAGAGTCCCTTCTGGTACATTAAGTGAAGGAATATCTGATTTCCTATCGTTGTCTTTACTGTCCATGGCTGATAAGCGTCGGTTCAAAAATAGTGATTTACTATTATATATACTATACAGATTTAAGATTTGTTCAGAGTTCAGAGCTGACATCTCCCCTGAAGTAATATAAGATAGTTACGGGATGGGTAACCCCTCTGTCAGCGGAGCTGACATCTCCCCTGAAGGGGAGACTATTCAGCTAAATATTTGGATTTATTATTCCCCCTTCAGGGGGAACGCCCGTAGGGCAAGGGGGTTGTACGATTGTCATGATCGTAATTAACATGCCTTCATTGGGAAGGGGCAAAAAAAAGAACATAAAAAAAGCCCTTCAGTTTCCTGAAGGGCTCCTAATTTAAAGTCGGCGACGTCCTACTCTCCCGCGATTGCAGTACCATCGGCGCTGGCGGGCTTAACTTCTCTGTTCGGAATGGGAAGAGGTGGAACCCCGCCGCTATAGTCACCTTAAGACTGTTAATACA
>JBJKPQ010000005.1:0-5141 GCA_046706305.1 Bacteroidales bacterium | reverse complement strand
ATGCCTATAATGAATATCCTGACAAGGACAAATTTTTCAGTTCCTATTTCGATGTACTTGCCGGCGGACCCGGTCTGAGAGAGCAGATACAACAGGGAATGACAGCCGGCCAGATCCGCGAATCGTGGAGAGACGGGCTTAAAAAATTTTCACTTATCAGGGATAAGTATTTGCTGTATAAATGATTCCGGTAAGCGGTATCCGGAAACCGGGTCATACCCTTCCCGGGTAAACCTTCAGCGCTTCATCAAGTACCTTGATGGCATTCTTAAGGTCTTCTTTTTTAAGCACATATGCTATTCGGGCTTCGTTCTTTCCTGACCCGGGTGTTGAATAGAAACCAGAGGCAGGAGCTATAATAACTGTCTGGCCCTGGTACTCAAATTCTTCAAGCAGCCACCTGGCAAACCTGTCGGAATCGTCAACAGGTAATTTCACAACAGTATAAAAAGCTCCTTTGGGTTTCGGGCAATAGACTCCGGATATATCATTAAGAGCTTCCACCATGTAATTGCGCCTCTCGGTATATTCCCTGTTTACTTCTTTGAAATACTCATCCGGAGTATCAATTGAGGCCTCCCCGGCTATCTGTCCCAGGCCCGGAGGTGAAAGTCGTGCCTGTGCAAACTTAAGAGCTGTTGAAAGTACTTCCCTGTTCTTCGTTATGAGTGCTCCGATCCTTACACCGCATTCACTGTAACGTTTGGAAACAGAATCAAGCATTATAACATTATTCTCTATTCCATCGAGATTCATGGCTGAGAAATGCTTTTCTCCGTCATAGCAAAATTCGCGGTACGCTTCATCCGAGAAAAGGTAGAGATCGTGTTTCTTTACAATTTCCTTCAGCTTCAGCAGTTCCTCTTTTGAATAAAGATAGCCGGTGGGATTATTCGGATTACATATTATGATCCCTTTTGTCGCCGGAGTTATCTTTTTCTCTATCTCTTCAATAGGAGGCAGGGCAAAATCGTCATTTATATATGATGTAACAGGTACTATTTTTATTCCTGCAGTAGTAGCGAAACCATTATAGTTGGCATAAAAGGGTTCAGGTGTTATGACTTCCTCACCCGGATTTATACATGACATGAAAGCAAAAAGAATAGCTTCCGAACCACCTGTGGTAACAAGTACTTCTGTATGATCGATGTTAATTCCTTTCCCCTGATAAAATGCCGCCAGTTTCCGTCGATATGATTCATTGCCTGCAGAGTGGCTGTAAGCCAGTACTTTAATATTAATTTCACGGAGCGCATTAAGGGCAATTTCCGGGGTAGGTATATCGGGCTGACCAATATTAAGATGGTATACTTTTACGCCCCTGTTCCTGGCTTCTTCAGCGTAAGGGACGAGTTTCCTTATTGGTGAAGCGGGCATTGACCTGCCCTTATCTGATATTGATGGCATATATTTGGTTATAAAGTTATTTACTCATGGCAAAAATAGGGAAATTAGAATTCTAAAAAGATGATTTATCTTATAATTGATTAAATACTTTCCGGAAATTTTCCTTAATAATATGAAAAATTAAAGTTGTCTCAAACTGCAGGTCTTAATGCAAATGAAATAAAGAACCAACATAGCAGGCTGAGGCAAGATTCTGCAATTCAATTCTTTGCGGTTTATGAACAATATCCCGGCACTCATTGTGATCATTGTTTTTAGCCTGGTGAGATACCCTCATATACACTGACATAGGAAATGTTATTACGAATTTTTCTATTTTTGCATTTCAAAATTTTACAGAAAAACATTTTAATGATTATGGATATTCCTTCAAAATACGAGCCTGGGAAAGCAGAGGGCAAATGGTATAAATACTGGATGGATAAAGGATTTTTCAGTAGCACTCCTGATGACAGGGAACCGTATACTATTGTCATTCCGCCACCTAATGTCACGGGGGTACTGCATATGGGTCACATGCTTAACAATACAATACAGGATGTTCTTGTGCGCAGGGCCAGGATGCAGGGGAAAAATGCATGCTGGGTGCCTGGAACCGATCATGCATCCATTGCTACGGAAGCCAAGGTTGTGGCAAAGCTGAAAGAAGAAGGGATTGACAAGCGCGATCTTACACGGGAGAAATTCCTTGAGCATGCATGGGACTGGACTAACAAACATGGCGGAATAATCCTTGAACAGCTCAAGCGACTGGGTGCTTCCTGCGACTGGGACCGTACTCTTTTTACGATGGATGAGAAAAGATATGACTCCGTTATAAAAGTGTTTGTAGACTTATTTAATAAAGGGCTTATTTACCGTGGAATAAGGATGGTTAACTGGGATCCACAGGCTATGACAGCAGTATCGGACGAAGAGGTAATTTACACTGAAGAAAAGTCGAAGCTCTATTATGTAAGGTACAGGATAGTTGGTGAAGAAGATTATATAATGGTGGCTACCACTCGACCCGAGACAATACTTGGAGATACAGCTGTTTGCGCCAATCCGGATGACGGGAGATATCAGCATCTTAAAGGTAAAAAAGTAATAGTGCCGATGACAGACAGGGAAGTCCCGTTCATTTTTGACAGCTATGTTGATCCGGAGTTTGGCACCGGGTGCCTGAAAATAACGCCTGCACACGATATCAATGATTATGAAATAGGACTCAGGCATAACCTGCCCTCGATAGATGTTTTCAATCCCGATGGCAGTATCAGCAGCAGAGCAGGATTGTTTGAAGGTATTGACAGGTTCAGGGCACGGGATCTTGCAGAGGACGAGTTGAGGAAGAGCGGTAACCTTGTGAAAGTTGAAAAATATAATAATAAGGTTGGCCGTTCGGAGCGTACAAATGCCGTTATTGAACCGCGTCTCTCTTTACAGTGGTTTCTTAATATGAAAGAATTATCACTGCCTGCACTTGAAGCTGTCATGAACAATGATGTAAAACTTCATCCTTCAAAGTTCAGGAATCTTTATCGTCACTGGATGGAGAATGTTCATGATTGGTGCATAAGCAGGCAGTTATGGTGGGGGCACAGGATCCCTGCGTGGTATTATGACAATAACGAATTTGTTGTCGCTGAGAATATTATCGATGCTCTCCGGATTGCCAGAGAGAAAAGCGGGAACATGGATTTGAATGAGAAGGATCTTGTTCAGGATGAGGATGTACTTGATACATGGTTTTCATCATGGCTGTGGCCCATAACATGCTTCGACGGCATTAATAACCCCGACAATGATGATATTAAGTATTATTACCCGACAAATGATCTGATAACAGCCCCGGAAATACTATTCTTCTGGGTGGCCAGGATGATTATTGCGGGCTATGAATACAGGAATGCAAAACCCTTTGATAATGTATACCTGACAGGGCTGGTACGTGATCAGCAGAGACGTAAGATGTCGAAATCTCTTGGTAACTCACCGGAGCCTATTGAACTTATAGAAAAATACGGGGCAGACGGAGTGAGGGTAGGCATGCTTTTATGTTCACCTGCCGGAAATGATCTGCTGTATGACGACAGCCTTCCCGAGCAGGGCAGGAATTTTGCAAACAAGATTTGGAACGCTTTCAGACTGGTAAAAAACTGGGAGGTCGATGATACCATACCACAGCCGGACTCATCGGCTGTAGCCGTTAAGTGGATGGATGAGGTGTTGAAAAAAAGTATTGGTGAGATAGATTCAAATTTCAGGAAATTCAGGATTTCTGAAGCCCTGATGTCTGTCTATAAACTATTCTGGGATGAATTCTCAGGCTGGTATCTTGAGATTATCAAACCCGAATATCAGAAAGGAATCGATCAAGTAACTTACGATATAACTATTCAGTTCTTTGATAAACTTTTGAGGATTATACATCCTTTCATGCCATTCATTACTGAGGAGATATGGCAGCTGATAACAAAAAGGAACGACGGGGAAAGCATAATGATATCGTCAATTCCGGGGACAGGAAAATATAACAGGGATTTTCTCAGCAGGTTTGACAGTATAAAAGAAACAGTAAGCTCCGTAAGAGCTATTCGTAAAGACAGGAATATACCATATAAAGAGGCTGTTAGTCTTGTTATTAAGGCCGATAAAAATAGTTATTTAAGCGATCTGTTGCCTGTCCTTGTCAAGCTGGGCAATCTTTCAGAGATCACTTTTGCTGATGATAAACCGGAAGGGAGTGTATCCTTTATGGTAGGTACTACGGAGTTCTTCATCCCTCTTAATGGCAAGATTGATAAAGAGGCTGAAATAACAAGGATAAGGAGTGAACTGAAATACAACAATGGGTTTCTTGATTCGGTAATGAAGAAACTCGGTAATGAGCGTTTTGTAAAAAATGCCCCCGCGAATGTTATTGAGCTGGAGAGGAAAAAGAAGAGTGATGCTGAATCAAAGATCCGGTCGCTTGAGGAACGGTTAAGAGAACTAGAGAACAAATGATAAGGTTCAGGGAACCAGCTTCCTTATGAAATAATTCTGATCAACGGGTACCAGCTCCCAGTCATCATTAAGAATCAGGTGCCATCCGTCGCCGGTAATACGGTTCTTGTCGGCTTTAAAACCTCTGGCTGTTATCCTGAGGTACCTGTAGTTATTGGCAACAAGGCATCCACCGCTTTCAACAGTCAGTTTGCCCCAGTTATCTGACACCCTGAGTGCATGATAAAGAGTTCCAAGGGTATCAAGGGAATGAATGTCTTCAGGTTCAAAATCGAAATACGGACTTTCAAGCTCAACAAAGACAACAGGTTTTTCAGTGAAAGTGCTGATCTGTTTGTTTATGTTATCTTTAATATCTGATAATCGCTTATCTTCCTCTTTCTTTATCTCGTCGATATTGTAATTAACAGCAAGGCTTCCGGCAACATCCCTGCATATGGCGGGTAACTCAATGTTATAAAGGGTCTTTACCTTCTCTCCCAGGTCAGCGGTACCTGATCTTATTGTTTTGAAGTCAAAGCCCTTATCATATAATAAGGTTGCGTACAGGGCACCGTGCACGAAACCATATGACCTGGCATATGATTGCATTGAGTAGATCCTGTCGAGGAATCCGAAAAGATGGTTTGTAAAGTCTTCAGGTGAATTGGCGCAAAGAAGGGTGTATGTGAATGTTGCCAGGCCCTCATAATCCTCGAACCTGTTCTCGTCGGCAGCATATTTGTGATAAAGTTCCCTGT
>JBJKPQ010000004.1:0-4305 GCA_046706305.1 Bacteroidales bacterium | reverse complement strand
TCCTCATACCTGTATTCATCTGAATATCTTTTCATAAGACTTTTCAAATGATCCATTACCGAAGATATATTACCCTTCAGGATGTCTCTTATCTGCGAAATGCTCTCCTGGTAATCATTCTCTGTCTGCAGTCCCTCGCACGGACCTTTGCAATTGCCCAGATGGTATTCGAGACATACCCTGAATTTCCCTGCAGCTATGTTATCGCCCGTAAGATTATATGAGCAGGTGCGCAGTTTATAAAGATGCCTGATCAGTTCCAGGAGAGTTTTAACCATAAGCGCCGATGTATATGGACCGAAATATGATGAACCGTCCTTTATGGTATTCCTTGTACTGAACACACGAGGAAATGGTTCTTTTTTAATGCATATCCAGGGAAAGGTCTTATCGTCTTTTAAAAGTATGTTATACCTGGGCTGGTGTTTTTTTATCAGGTTATTTTCAAGAAGAAGTGCATCCGATTCATTGTCAACTACTATATGCCGTATATCATTAATCTTACGAACCAGTACTTTTGTTTTTCCCGACTGATTACCGGTAAAATAGGAAGAGACTCTCTTTTTAAGATTTTTTGCTTTCCCTATGTAGATAATAGTCCCGCTAACATCGAGAAACTGGTATATCCCGGGTTTACCGGGAAGCAGAGAAACTATTGTTTTAAGTTTGGTTTCCGTTGGCATCTGTTTTTAATAATTGCCTGACAAAGATACGAAATGTACTTATGGAATGGTACCAATTGTTGCTGTACATCATAAGCTTGCTATACCTTCGTCACCGGCACTATCGGTTGGTACAGGCCCTTAAACGGATGTCAATCAACAAACAAACCGACTGGCTGAAATTTTTTTACATCAAACAATCCTCTGTCACCAATTTTCAGGTCGGGAATAACGAGGAGAGCCATAAAAGAAAGTGTCATAAACGGTGCCTTCATACGGCATCCTGCAGATTTAACATAACTGCCCAGGGCCTCATAGTCATCCTTCACCTCTTCACACAGTCTTGTTGTCATTATACCGCCTATGTCAAGCTGCAGTGATTTCAAATAACCGTCATCCGATACAGCCAGCCCTCCTTTTATCCGGACAATTTCATTTATCGCATTTACGATGTCGTTATCATTAGTGCCGACAGCAATAATATTATGACTGTCGTGAGCTATAGAACTGGCAAATGCCCCTTTCTCCAGGCCAAAACCCTTGATAAAACCGATTGCGGGCGGCCCGTCGTTATACCGGTCCTTAACAATAATCTTTAGAATATCCCTGCCCGGATCAGCTTTGACAGTCGCCTTGTCCGTAACGTCAATTAACAGTTCTTTTGTCAGGAGTTCGCCATCAAATGCCTTAATTATTCTCATTTTTTCTCCATCCCTGGCAACAGAAATCATTTTTTCATCCAGTTGTGTACATCTGAAATTATTAATGCCTTCACCGGGTACATAGTTAAAAAAGACTTTCCCTTCACCATATACTTTAACTCCGTCATCCAGGTCTCTATAACATCCATTTTCTCCAGGCTGTCTACAATAATAAAGTCTGCCTTATCACCCTGCCTTAACAGGCCCGTTTTCAGTCCGTAGTGCCTGGCCGGATTTACCGATGCACTCCGTAAAATATCAAAAACATCATATCCTTCCCTTATCAGTCGGGCAACAAGCCTGTTGATATGCCCTTTATACAACATTTCCGGATGGAGGTCATCGCTGCATAGCATAATCATCTCCGGATTTGTCTTATACAGATCTTTTAGTGCATCCAGATTACGGGCGGCGCTCCCCTCCCTTATCAATATTTTCATCCCGAGAGATATTTTTTCCCTTGCTTCTTCTATCGAACTGCATTCATGATCCGTTGAAATCCCTGCACTTACATACTTTTCAAGCATCTCTCCTGTTAAACCCGGGGCATGACCATCGACCGGCTTCCCGTGTTTCAGGGCAATTTCAATCTTTTTTTTCACTTCCCTGTCATTATAAATAACACCGGGGTAGTTCATCATTTCCGACAAATATCCCAACCCTTCTTCCCTGAACAATAATTCAGTGTCCTGAGGTGAAATCCTTGCCCCGCTTGTTTCAGAATCTGTTGCAGGAACGCATGACGGTACGCCAAAACTAAATCGCAACGGAACCTTTTCAGCATCTCTTATCATGAATTTCACACCCTCCACTCCCATTACATTTGCAATCTCATGAGGATCCGATACTACAGTTACAGTTCCGTGCCTGACAGCCTCCATGCTGAAAGCTCCCGGTGTAATCATCGAGCTTTCGATATGTATGTGTGCGTCGACAAGGCCCGGACAAATAAGCCTGTCAGGAGCATCAGAAATCCTTTCAATTTCGCCGATCAAATCTCCTGCAACGGTAATCCGTGCAGGATAAATTTCCCTATGATGAACATCAACGAGTTTCCCAGCAATTTTCATAAAAATATTTTTATTTTTTAAAAAAAGTGTTCCACGTGGAACACTTATCTTCCAAGATACATCAATAAAATATTTATGTCGGATGGAGAAACACCACTTATTCTCCCAGCCTGTCCGATATTGGCCGGTTTAATGCGGTTAAGCTTTTGTCTGCCTTCAGTTGAAATGGAAACAAGCTCGTCATAATTTATATCTGCCGGGATTTTTAGTTTTTCAAGCCTTTTTATTTTTTCAGCTACAATTTTCTCCCTGGCGATATATCCTTCATATTTTATTCTTATTTCAGTAGACTCTGCAATTTCGTCAAATCTGTCAGAGGTAAATACTTTCAGTTTTTCAGCTCCTTTAATATTCCTTAACAGAGCATCTGTTTTAACCTGGGGTCTGGCAGCAATACTGATGGCTTTAATTTTCTGAGTAATTTCATTGGTGCCTGCACTTACCAGGAAATTGTTAATCTCCTCCGGGGCAATGCTTTTATCTGTCAGGAAATCTATAATCTCTTTTACAAGCTCTTCCTTTTCGTGCAATCTTTTAATCCTGCTTTCCGTAACCGTGCCCAGCTTAAATCCTGTTGGTGTCAGACGTTCATCAGCATTATCCTGTCTGAGAAGAATCCTGTACTCTGCCCGTGAGGTAAACATCCTGTAAGGTTCATCCACTCCTTTTGTAACAAGGTCGTCTATCAGTACGCCAATATATGATTCATCCCTGCCCATTACATAAGGCGGCAGGTCATTTAGTTTTAACACTGCATTAATTCCCGCCATCAATCCCTGTGCAGCCGCTTCCTCATATCCTGTAGTCCCGTTTATCTGACCCGCAAAGTACAGGTTTGGAACCTTCTTTGTTTCGAGTGTATTATTTAATTGTGTAGGCTGGAAAAAATCATATTCAATTGCATAACCCGGCCTGAAAATTTCCACTTTCTCCAGGCCTTTAATTTTACGTAACGCTTTCAATTGTACCTCAAGAGGCAGGCTGCTTGAAAATCCGTTAATATAAAACTCCACTGTATCCTCTCCTTCGGGCTCAATAAATAACTGGTGAGACTCCCGCTCTTTGAATGTAACTATTTTGTCTTCTATACTTGGGCAATATCTTGGTCCCCTGCCTTTAATTCTTCCGGTAAAAAGCGGGCTGAATTCGAGTCCTTTCCTTAACTCGTCATGTACCTCCTCGTTAGTATGTGCAATAAAGCAACTTTTCTGCACCGATAAATGCGGAATTCCTTCAAGGTATGAAAATCCTCCTTCCTCATCATCTCCCTTCTGTTCGGTCATAACTGAAAAGTCAATGGTTCTTCCGTCAAGCCTTGCACTTGTACCTGTCTTCATTCTTTCGACAGAAAATCCCATTTCGGCCAGCTGCTCACTCAGACCAGTCGATGCAGGATCTCCCGACCGGCCTCCTTTAATTCTCTTAAAACCTACATGCATTAATCCGTTAAGGAAGGTCCCGTTTGTAAGAATAACAGCTTTTGAAAGGAATCTTGTTCCGAAAGAAGTCTCAACTCCCAGTAATTTATTGCCGTCAAATATCAATTTTTGGGCCTGCTCCTGCCATATCCTCAGATTTGTTGTATTTTCCAGAACCTTTCTCCATTCCGAGGTGAATTTTTGCCTGTCGCATTGTGCCCTTGGACTCCACATAGCTGGACCTTTCGACTTATTCAGCATCCTGAACTGAATCATGCTTTTGTCGGTAACAATGCCACTCATTCCTCCCAGTGCATCAATTTCTCTTACTATTTGCCCCTTTGCAATACCTCCCATTGCCGGATTACATGACATTTGCGCCAGTTTAGTCATATCCATGGTAATGAGAAGAGTCTTCGCTCCCATCACAGCCGCTATATGTGAAGCTTCACAT
>JBJKPQ010000003.1:0-2424 GCA_046706305.1 Bacteroidales bacterium | reverse complement strand
TTTACATGTCCCCTGAAAAACACTGAACGGTTTGTTCGCTTTTCCCATATTATGTCAGAACGTGCAACCAGTTTGTCATCATTGATTACAAGCATACCACCTTCCCCTGAATTAATATTTTTTGTTTCATGAAAAGAAAATGTTGAAAGGTGTCCTATAGACCCCAGTGGTCTGCCTTTATAGAAAGAATCGATAGCCTGGGCCGCATCCTCAATAACAATAAGATCATATTTTTCAGCAAGGTACATTATCCTGTCCATATCACATGCTATTCCGGCATAATGTACAGGAACAACAGCCTTTGTATGCGGAGTAATAAGACTCTCAAGATTTTCAACATCTATGTTGGGATTATCCGCATTGCTGTCTGCAAAAACTATTTTTGCACCCTGCCTTACAAAAGCAAGTGCTGTTGAGACAAATGTATACGATGGAATAATTACTTCATCACCAGGCTTTATATTCGCCAGGATAGCTGCCATTTCCAGTGCATCTGTGCAGGATGTGGTAAGCAAAGCCTTTTTAAATGAATACCTTTTCTCAAAAAACTCATGGCATTTTTTTGTATAGATACCATTACCGGAAATCTTCCCCGAATAAACAGCCTGGTACATATAATGCATCTCTTTACCTGTAAGGTAAGGCTTGTTAAATACAATGTTTAGTTTGTCCATAGGTGATATATGTTAACAGTACTTTTAATGCCGAAACCACATGTTTCATAGAACCTGCAAGCTACAGTATTGGCTTTTTGTGTCACTACATCAACATTTTCCATATTATGATTGCGAAAGAAATCCAATCCTGCATTAATTAATTTCTTCCCAACCGCTTTTCCTCTTTGTGATTCATCGACTGCAATAAGACCGATTGAACCGGTATCTCCGTGCATAGCAAGTGTTATGAATCCAAAGATATCATTTTGCTCCCTGTAAACCAGAACTTCATCGGCTATCTTCTTATTTACCGATTTTTTTATCCATTCTGTATAAAGCCGTTCGTATTCCCCGTTAATAAATCTCGTATCAACTCTGAAACGGGAATATATACCGCTCTGAAGGGTCAATTCAACAAGTTTGCCTGATATATTCTGTGAATCGTAGGGATATATATTCGCGGATGAAGGTAATTTTGCGTCTTTGCCGGCAGATATTGTAAAGGTAACTTTCTCGTCTGCCAGGAATATGCCGGATGAAGAAAGCAATTCAATTGAAACGGAATCTTCAGGTGAAACGAACAAATATGCCAGTTTAACACCCAGTTTAGTGAGCCGGAGAGTTATCTCCTCCAGGTCATTTACAGATATATTATTAACTGTTACCATTGCTGTCTTATAGCCAAAAAAACCAGTATCCCAGTCAAGTATCCTGATATTTTCCATATTAGTTGTTTAATTCATTTACGGAGATTTCCATAAATTTTTCCATCCATTTGCCGAAGGAATAATTTTCCAAAGCCATGGTACGACAACGCTCAGACATTTTGCTATAACTGTCATTATCCATAGTGAGTATATTATAGATTCCCATGGCCATTTCATCAACATCCCTGAGCCCTGCACAGTATCCTGTTTCTCCGTTGATAACAAGATCAAGTGCGACACCCATTTTAAATGAAACAACGGGGGTGCCAGCCATCACGGACTGGTTTATCATCATCGGACCTGAATCCTCAACAGAAGGGCAAAGAAACAAATCAGCAACCTGGTAAGCTGATGCAATCCCGTAACTGTTATCAAGGAAACCCATATAGTGGGAATCAAATGGTAACATACCACTTAAACTATCAGCATTTCTTCCAGCTATCAATAATAAAATCCTGTCTCCGAGAGTTTTATCACCTCTGTCAGTAAGTTCTTTAAGCTTTTTAAGGCCTTCTAAGAGGTATCTCATTCCTTTACGGTTTTCAGACAAGCCAACAGCACCAAAAAATATTATCTTCTTGTCTGCCGGCAATCCAAGTTTTAGTCTTAACTGGTGCTTATCAACAGGTCTGAATATCCCGGAATTAACAGGTAATAATAACTTATGGATTGATTTTTTCCGGAAGAGGGTACTGGATGCAGCCTGTCTCATCTGCCACTCAGACCCGGCCAGTAATTCCAGGTTAGTCTTTTGTGTATACTCCAGCTTGTATAATAAATTCGTGTGACTGATATCATCAGGATCTGTTGAGTAAAGACCCGGACATCTTCCACATTGTTTGGTATAGCCGGTACATTGCCAGGCATAATGGCAGCCACCGGTGAAAGGAGCCATATCGTACATTAACCAGTAAACCTTAGCCCCGGTCATCTTTTGCATTTCAAATATATTCCGCGTATTTACAAATCCCTTGGCGAAGAGGACAATTATGATGTCAGGATTAATTCCAGCTGCTTTTAATTTATTTTTTGTTTTATATTGTATCTCTTTTTCGCTGACA
>JBJKPQ010000002.1:0-25073 GCA_046706305.1 Bacteroidales bacterium | reverse complement strand
AAAGTCAGTCTTTATTTAAAGATTAGTTACTCATGCTTCACTAAAACATGTTTAATATATAAAATAATAGTAAAAACTTTTCACCATATTTCAGAAATTAAGCAAATTTATAAATATAAGCCTGTGTGTTTTGAGAAGCACGGTAATAAATATCCGGTACTAAGCCGGGAAACCAAGAGGGAGGGCGAAGAAAAACCTCGATCCCTTATTTAATTCTGACTCAACATTTATTATACCGCCCATTAGTTTTACAAGGCTCTGTGAAAGAGCAAGTCCCATACCTGTTCCCCTGTACAGTCGTAGCTTATCATCATCAACTTTACGAAACAGGTCAAAGATAATTTTCTGTTTATCATCCGACATACCTATACCGGTATCTTCCACAAAAAATACAATTTTATCTGTCTCAACCCGGCTGCCTAAATTTATATCTCCCTTATCTGTAAACTTGATAGCATTGTCAATTAGCTTACCTAGGACCTGTCTAAGGCGGGTTTCATCTGTTCTAATGATAAGATCGTCATAATCGGGATCGTATGAAAGATGAAATTCAAGATGTCCCTTTTCCCTGGCTTTCAGCTCATCTGAAAATTTTTTATAAATTTCCCTAAGCATGGGGTAAACGGCACAGTCGGCAATATGAATTTTAAGCTGATTTGATTCTATCTTTGAAATATCGAGTATGTCATCAATCATACCAATCAGACTATTGGAATTTGATACTATAAGATTTAAAAGCTCTTTTTTTTCTTCTTCTGTGTTATTTCCTGATTTCAGTAGTTCAGAAGATCCGACAATGGCATTCATTGGTGTCCTTATCTCATGTGATATATTGGTAAGGAATGAAGTTTTTAATTTATCCGAAAGTTCAGCCTTCTCTTTTGCTGCTATAAGGATCGTTTCATTTTTTTGCCTTTCTTTAATTATTTCTTCTTTAACAATAACCTCTTTCGTTTTCTCATCAAGGTTTTTGAGCAATTTTTCCTGTATGGATTTCAAAGTTCTTTCTCTGATCCTTATAAACTCAAACAAGGAAAAGACAATTATTGAGGTGATTACAAGGTAGAACCAGAATGAAAGGTAAACTGGTTTTCTGATTTTGAATTTTATTGTCAGCGGATTTTTAACAGGAATAAAATTTTCGTTGAAGGCCTTTAGTTTAAATTCATACTGGCCGTAACCTACCTTTTCATAAGTAACAGATCTCCTGGAGGTAATTTCCGACCACCCTGAACTGTATCCTGTCAGCAAAGTCTGATAGGTGACATTATCAGGATTACTTAAATTAATGCCGGTATATTCTATCCTGACCTCGTAATTTCCCGGTTTTAGATAAATTGTGTGATCAAAACCTACTCTCTTTTTATTAACATACACTGCATCGATATGCATAAAAGGCGGACTCAAACCACCTGAACCTTTGCCGGAATTTAATATTGTAATACCATTAGATGTGCCAAACCAGACGCGCCTGTTGTTATCAGTTAAAACACAGTTAGGAAAAAACTCCGTAGTGCTTTCAATGCCCTCATTATAGTTAAAATTCCTTATTTTCCCTGATTCGGTATCTATTTGAGATATGCCACCCCTGTGACCTATAAACAGCCTGTGAAGCTTGTCGAAAACCATGCTGTAACAATAATCAGAAATCAACCCTGAAGCAACAGTGTAATTTAGATTTCCACTTTTTCCAAACCTGAAAATTCCGTTTCCATAGGTTGCTACCCATAAAGACCCTGAATTATCTTCCTCAAATGACATTACAGAATTAAGCCCAAATGAGGAGGTGTTTTCCAGTGTATTAACTGAATCTTCTGAATTTATATAATAAATTTTGTTGCATGTTGTGGCTATAAGCTTCCTGTCCTCATTGTCAATATATATTTCCTGTATGTCATTATTGGGAAGCCCGTTGCTTTTATTAAACCACATCATAGTGCCGGTGACCGTATTAAATTTGCACGCACCTTTCCTTGTACCTATCCACAAATATTGCTCTTCTCCGGTTATATATATAACAGAGTTTTCCAGTATATCCGATGACAACTGGTTGCTGACAAAACTGTTTTTGGAGGGATTGAAGGTATAAAGGCCTTCTTTTTCAAACCCAATATAGATGAGTCCGTTTTTTGCACAGTAGATTGAGTTAACCCGGGCTCCGGTAAGTGATTTGGGGTAGGTGTATAAATTATATATCAATCCTGTTTCCGGCGATAATCGTGCTATATTTTTATCTGTAGCCATCCATACATACAAACTGTCTTTCGATAAACCGTATATCTGGTTTGTTGAAGCAGTATTCCTGTAAGAAATGAATTTAATGTTATTGTTTATAAGTCTTAAAAGCCCTTCACCAAACATGCCCAGCCATATATTGCCCTCATTGTCTTCAAACATGCACTTGACATCATTGGATTTGAGCCCGTTTTTTGTGTTTAAGGTACCTGTCGGAATCAATCTTAAACCTCCATCCGCCATCGTGAATTTTAATATCCCGTTGTAGGATGTGTTCACCCATATCTCGTCCTGACCAATCCTGAGTGCGCTCTGAACATTATCAGTAAATTTTACTCCTGGTCCTGATATTTCAACGCGTTTGCATTCTTCAGTTTTATTATTTATTGTGACAAGATAAATACCTTCATCCCTCGAAAAGACGAGATATTTACCGGAATTTATTTTCAATATCTCAGTCACTCTTGAAGCAGGGTACTCAGAAATTGTTTTTTCCATTATCATTGATGATGATTTTTTATCATATTCCAGGATGTAAAGTTTTTCCTGGGTACCCACGAGAAATTGATTTCCGCTTATATAATTAATTTTGAGAATAATGTCATCGTTAAATGGTGATGTCACCCTGGTCATGCCTCTACCTTTATTGTAAACAAGAAAGCCGTGGCTTTGGGTCGAAAACCATATTGTTCCCGTATCCGATTCTGTTACGGAGGTTATCGGGGAATGAACAGATGAAGTGTCTGTGAATCTTGTGAAACGACCATTTTCAATGTGTGTTATACCTTCGTTCATATGTCCGACCCATAATCCTCCCGAGTAGTCTTTATGTATCAGATTTACAAAATTCCCTGCGAGACTGTCTGTTTCACTGAAATAGCTGAAATCGAATCCGTCATATCTGTACAAGCCATCTGCTGTTCCAATCCACAGGTAACCACCACTGCCCTGGTTTATTGCATATATGAATAGATTCTTAAGGCCGTCGGAGTTTCCATATTGACGGAAATAATTAGTCTGAGCAGGCAGTGAAAGGCATGTAAATGCTAAAACTGAAATTATAAAAGATCTTACTCTTAACAACATAGTATGAGTTATTTTCTTTCTACAGATTTCATCATCAGTGCCGGCTTATAAACTGGTATTCCGCCAATTGGTATGACATAAAAGGGCAGAGATTCTCCGTACTGATTTTGCACAATGACTACAACATTATTGTTTGTTATTTTTTCAGATTTGTTTTTAATAAACTGTATTTCGAGTGAAGTGTTCCTCTCTTCTTTTGTAACAGGCAATTCCGATGTCTGCCACTCATTATCACCTGAGACTTTACATAATTCACCTCTTTTTGCAACTGATATGACCCTTATATAGCCGTCATTGTCCCAATCGAAATTTAAGATCTTAACAGAAGTGACTTTTTCGTCAAGGTAAGGATAGATTTGAGAGATATGATCCTGATTATCTGATAGCCTGAAAGTATACACATATGTAAAACTATTGCCTCCTTCCACTGGTATATTCTTATCGCTTGAAGTACTCAGATAATACCTGTAAAGGTTTCCGTCATCACCTTTTATCCCCTTTGCTATAATTTTAAAAATATAGCCATTAAGTTCATTGGAAGATTCTCCCTCCATAGGGTTGAACGGACCGAACGTGTACCAGTGCTGATCATATTGACTATCGTTACCGAATGATTTTGAATCAAGAAGGTTTCCACTCTCAAAATTACCTGAAGGATTTATCGATTTTGCATCCTGATTGCTCCATGCACCTAAACCACCGTATATTGAGAACCTTATTGTTGTATTAAAATCAGATTTCTGTTCATCCAGTGATCCCCCCGTATCAGGATCGTAAATACGTATGTAAAAAGGGTTTTTATATGAGAACGGAATCCTGAAAAAGAATATCTGGCAAAAATTATAATCACCCCATGACCTGTCAGCATCTTTCCCGAAGGTTACAAGGTAGGGTATATTCTCATCTCTGGCTGGTACGGATTGCGAGTATAAAGGAATGAACTCAGCCAGTGTAAATGCAGCAAACAGAAATAACAGAATATTTGTCCTGCAGCGGAGAATTTTATTAATATGTCTACCGTAATTAGCCTGAATCAAATACCTATGTTTTTTCAAAATAAAGGACATTGTTATCGGTTTGGCATTTTATCACTTTTGATCTCATTTGAAGAATCAACAACAAGAACCGGCTTAAATATACAATAAGTAACCGAACCGGGTTTGTCATTTTCTTTTCCTTTAATTCCAAGTTTTACCTTATACTGACCCGGACCGGCATATTTGTGAACAACCTCAGTGCCAATTGCAGACTCTCCGTCACCGAAATCCCATATATATTCTTCAGGTTGAAAACCTGGGAGGTTAGACTTTAAAGCACCGAATGTGGCTTCTCTTGATACAAATAACGTGTCTTGAGATGTTATGAAGGGCTGTTTATAGTCTTCTATACTAAAAAAGAGAGAATCCCTTACTGTAAAATTTTCTCCAGTAACAGTATCTGTGACATTAAGAACTGCCCAATATTTACCCGGACCGGGAAAACAATGTTCGACCGAAGCTCCCTCAGTTACAGTGCCATCACTGAATTGCCATTCAAAAAATGTCTTTAGAGTATCTGAACTTTTATTCTAGTTATCCCAGAACTGAAAGCAATAATTATTCTTTTTTAATGAATCACAATTATATAACTGAGGTATTACGGTCTTAAATTCAAAAATATCGTCGGATCCGTCCCTGTTGGAGGAAAAATAACCTTTAGAGAATGAGTTGTTGGTTATAATACTGAAATCGTCAAATTCTGAATTAAGAGGAGGATCAAGGTGTATTGGCCTGATCCATTCATTATTAATGCGTTTACTCATAAACAGGTCTTTCTCTCCCAGTCCGGGATGGCCGTCTGATGCAAAAAACAATTCTCCGGATTCATTTATGAAAGGACTTATCTCATTTCCCTTGGTATTTATTATACTTCCCAGGTTTACAGGTTTTTCCCAGCCATTTCCTTTTTTTTCACAAATGTAGATATCTGTTCCGCCATAACCACCTGGCATGTCAGATGAAAAATAAAGAAATTTGCCGTCAGGGGTAAGAAAGGGAGTAAGAATTGAATAGCCGGGATCATTGTATCTGAATGGATTTATTTGAATCCATTTGCCATCCTTTAGTTCTGCCGAATACAAACCAAGGTTGTCTCCTCCCTGTTTTCTGTCAGCAATATTTCTGCAGTAAATTGCATGTGTTCCTGCACTGTCGAATGTTATGGGACCATTATTGAAAAGAGAGTTTAATTCCGGACCAAAAATTAAGGGAGTCTGGTGGGCAGCAGAATCGTCAATTTTTGCATAAAAAAGTTTCAACAGGCCTTTTTTGTCAGGCCCCATGTGTCTTATAAAAATTTCATGCTGCCTGTCCGAACAGAATACAATGCTGTCTCCGTCGAATGAAGGGAAAAATTCATCATACTGCGGAGAGCTGAAGTTTGTTTTCTTTTCTTCATATTTGCCCTGAGCCTTTATAAAGATTTCCGAAATAAGAAAAAGTAATATGATAGCTGTTACCTGTCGCATTATTTTATATTAAAAATACCTCGGACTTCTCACGTCTGCCTGGTATTTAAAGTTGTAAACCAACATTATTTCGTGTGTGCCTTTTTGGTAATGGTTCAGATCCGAAAGCTCATAACCGTACGAATATGCAATCCTAAGTTGCTCGTTTGCCTGGTACTGAAGAAGGAAAGACATACTCTTATCGGATCTGAAACCTGTCCCTAACCATACTTTTTCCCTGTAAACAATGTTGCAGTTTATATCTATCTGCATTCTTTGAAATGCATCTGAACTGATAAAAATCGATGGAACAAGCTTGTATTGGTCTGACAGGTTTAACTGGTATCCGGAGTAGAAAAGTAAGTATGATTTTACAGGATTAAACATGGCTCTGTATTTTCCGGTCGATTCATCCAGATTATTACTGAGAAGGTCCGGTGCCGACAAGCCTGCAAAAAATCGATCTGTATAGTAATAAACTCCGAAGCTTATCGCAGGAAGAAAGGCTGATGTGCCCGGGTTGATGATTAATGCATCGCCCTGATCGGTATACCGAAGCATTTCACGATCTGTACTTATCCAGTTAAAACCGGAAGCAAGGCCAAATGATAATTTACCTTTTTGAAGTAAAATTCTGTAGGCATAATTAAATAACAGACCTGTTTGAGTCTTTGATCCGGCTTTATCATTAACCGCCAGTATACCTATGTTTGCCCTGTTGTCACGTAAAGGAGAATGGATTGAGAGGGCGAATGTTCTTGGTGCACCTTCAAAACCGATCCATTGATTACGGCTTGCAATAACAATGCTTAATGCCTCCTGGCTGCCCGCATAAGCCGGATTTATTGCCATCCCGTTTACCTGGTACTGATTGTAAAAAGGTCTTACCTGTGCTGAAGCCATAACTCCCAGCACAAGAAGCATTGATATATACAGAGTCTTTCTTGCCATAACTATCGCCTTATCTCAATGAAACCTTTAATAGTCCTTCCATTGGATATTTTCAGGATATAATAATATGTATCCGGCTTGAGATCCCTGCTCTTATTATCCTTTCCCTTCCAGTCATTATTATAATCCGGGTTTTTATACACCTCGTTCCCTAATCTGTCAAAAATAATCAGCTGACTGCCCGGAAAAGCATTTAGACCCGGAAAAACAAGTTCATCATTCAGGCCGTCATCATTAGGCGTAAAGACAGTCGGGGTCACTATATCCTTAACTTCAACTTTAACCATATCGTCTGACACACAGCTGCCATTCCGTATTTTCCATAAGAATTCATTAATGCCGGCTGATAATCCAGTGATAATTGTAGTGGGAGAGGTAGAGTCAGAAAAAAGACCGGAACCCGAAATTAAAGACCATTTGCCTGATCCTGGAAGAGCAGGGGATGCATTCATTTGTGTAAGGAATTCATATACCAGTACCTGGTCGGGACCTGCGTCTGCAAGAATATTTTCGTCAACGTTGACATACTTATAGTCACTGCCAGGACATTGATCTGTATAGGAATACATCAGGTGTATAATGCCAGGTCCTGTTGCAGTCAGGGTATTGCCGGCAACTATTCCGGGCCCGTCTGTAACAGTAAATGAACCACCGGGGGGATCGCCCGTAAGATTTATTTGCCCGTCACTGCACATCGATCCGGTGATGCCTGTAAAGCTAACCACAGGTAAAGGATTAACAGAGAGTATAGTTGGGGCTGAAGGTTTACTCAGACATCCGCTGTCGCTTAATACCTGAACAGAATAATTTCCCTCCTCTTTAATATTTATTGATTGTGTGTGAGCTCCTGTTGACCATAGATATCCAAAACCCTGTGAAGATGATAAAGTAATGCTGTCACCCTGGCATATACTTGCCTGACTTTGAGGATTAATGAGCGGTTGCCCGGGTAATTTATTAACATTTATATTCAATGTATCCGACTTTAAACTATGGCAACCGTTTTTGTCAGTCGTGGTTACATAGTAAGCGTCAGATACTTTTGCACTGATACTTTGAGTCGTATCTCCAGTCGACCACAGGTAGGCTGAGTCCTTTCCTGTGGTCAGTATTACACTGTCTCCTTCACAGAAGGAAAGAGGCCCATTGGAATATATCAGAGGAGCCCATTCCGTACATAAAGACTGGTAAAAGCCATATATCTGGTCGTTCATCAGGTCAGCCAGGTTGCCGTAGCTGCAATTGCTGTTGGGATATGTTATTGTTAACGGAGAGGTACAGTTTATAGCAGGATAAGATACATTATTATCTGTCAGTCCGACATTTGAAACCGAACCACAAATAAATATTTTAACCGGGTTATCATTACTTGTTACAGAGCCCTGGTTGATAGCACTCACCTTTGATAATGCATTTGTTACTATCAGGTATCCATTCGCTGTTATTTCTGTCTGGTTGCTGATCTTAAGGCTGTCCCTGACTATAAGAACGCCATTATCATTTATAATGACATTGTTGTTATTTCCCAGAACCAGATCACCTCCGACGACAAGGGTATCGTTTATTACCAGGGATGTTGCGCTACCATAGAAATTCAGATTTCCGTTTACTGTGATAAAACCGTTTACTATAATGTCTGTATCAGTAATTATTGTTGACACTGAATCCCAGGCAGGGTACCAGCTAAAGGGGTCTTCCCAGTTTCCGGTGTAATTATCCAGGCTGGAAACAGACTGTGAAAATAAAGTGGAAGTGCCTGTCAATAAGTGTATTATATAGACTGTTGTGAGTGTTCTTCTAATAAATTTAAGTAAGTATAACATTTTGTAAAATGCTCTGTTAATAAATATACATGTGAGTTTTTACTCCCATTAAAGAACACTATTTAAGCTAACGTACAGTAATTTACTGTACAAAATTACGTTTTGCAGGATTTGGAAAGAGTTTAGATCCGGTTAATCATAAACAAATCTTTTAACTT
Source organism: Bacteroidales bacterium (assembly GCA_046706305.1). Classification (GTDB taxonomy): domain Bacteria; phylum Bacteroidota; class Bacteroidia; order Bacteroidales; family VadinHA17; genus LD21. Next base: position 16,335 of record JBJKPQ010000002.1, on the reverse strand, counting down.
ATTAACAATTCAAAGGGTAAACTTACAACGGGCTAAAACTATTTAGATAATTGAGAACTAAAAATCCTTATTCCTATGCATGTCTTTATAATAGTTCTTTATCATCTTACCGAAGGCTTTATCCTTTTTTTTCTTTTCAGCAACTGTGGAATTGAATCTTTGCTGCTCTTTGCGGATCTTTAGATAGTTATGATATGATTCACTGGCTATTATGCCTGTGTTTACAGCGGATATAACGGCACATCCTTTTTCATTAATGTGTTTGCAATCAGGAAACATGCAATCTGAGGCTAAGGCTTCTATATCTTCAAATGTTGTATTTATACCTTCTTTATTATCTGTAACTCCCAGTTCACGCATTCCGGGTGTGTCAATAATGATACCTCCGTTTTCAAGTACAAAGAGTTCGCGATGTTCTGTGATATGTCTGCCCTTATTTGTGCTTCTGCTTATGCTGCCGGTTTTCAGGACACTCTTATTTAGCAGGTTGTTAATGAGTGTGGATTTGCCAACACCGGAAGATCCTACGACACAGTAGGTCTTACCATGCTGAATGTTTTCCATTACCCTGTCAATTCCGTCAAGGGTTTTATTGCTTAGCAATATGTAACCGATCTTTTTGTCTCTTTTTTGGAGTTTGCTAACAATATTATTAATCTCTTCCTTAGATGCAAGATCTGTTTTGCTTAATAAAAGTAAAGGCTCAATTCCGGAAGAATAGCATATAGTAAGGTACCTCTCAAGCCTGTTAATATTAAAATTATTGTCAATCGACTGTACAATAAATGCTACGTCTATATTGGTTGATATAATCTGTATCTCACCTGTTTTACCTACTGCCTGTCTTTGAAGTATGGATTTACGTGGCAAAACCTTATGGATCAGTGCCTGCCCGGATTCGTATATTATCATTGCCACCCAGTCGCCTACTGCAGGAAAATCTTTGCGTGATTCAGCTGAATATCGGAGATTACCGGTTATTTCTGCTTCATATTCCTTTAAACCATCTGAGACAATATATCTTTCCCTGTGTTCCCGGATAACTCTTCCAACCGAAAAATCAGAAAGATTCTTTTCCTCCAGATAACTTATTATTATCTCTGTTAAACCAAGTACGGCAAGTTGAGGTGTAATCATGGACTGTTTTATTTAGTGGCAGCTAAATTATTAAAATTAAGATCATTAATATGTATTTATACGGATATTTTGTCAGACTGAAATTAAATTAGTCCTTTACCATATAAAAGGGACCAGTCTGAACCTTGTCGTTTGTGAATATTCACTGTATCCTTTTAATTCTTTCATAAGAGCTTTGTCTTCTTCCGATGTTCTGATCAGAAAAAGAATTATCAATGCCGACGATGGTACCAGGCACCAGTACGAGCCTATTAAAAAGGGGAATCCGGCACTTTGCAATATGGAACCCAGGTATGCAGGATGCCTTACCACGCTGTATAATCCGGTATTACACACAATATGTTCCCTGTCTCCCTGTATTCTTACAGTACTTGAAAAGAATTTATTCTGCTTCTGGGCAATAAGAAAAAGAAGCTGACCTGTTGAGGTAAAAATAATTCCGGCAATTGTTATTCCGGTTCCCATGTCAGGAGACCAGTAAAATCTACCTGAATCAAGACCGGCTGTTACGTAAACCGCAAGGGAAAAAATAAACGACAGACCCAGAATAATTTTATCCCACTCTTTGGTTCCTTCTCCCGGTTTGTTCCTTTCATCCAGGAGGTCCGATTCAGGTTTCAAAAGCGTATACCCAAGAATGAACATTATCAGGCTAATTATAACATATACCCATCCCTGCCAGTAATTTGCACGACCTGCACTAAGAAACAGGATGAAAAAAAATACAAGGGTTCCTGAAAGGTGTTTGATGAAATATCCTGTTTTCATTTACTGGTATCATTTATTTAAGGCTTTCAAGGGAATATCTGAGATAAACATTATTCAATTTGCATAATCCCATTTTTTCTACATTCCCTTGTCCCTCCGATAATATGTATCTTATAAACTCCACAACAGCGGGATCATCAGGCTTTCCTGAAGATCCTATTGTAAGTTCCCTGCAGAGACCGGCAGGGTAGAGGCCCAGCCAGACACTTCTGTGTGCTTCTTCCAGCTTGCTGAAAGTCTTTTCCCTCCTGTCAATTCTATTATTGAAATCGAGATCAAAGGGGACAAGAAGAATGTTGCCGGCATGGTTGCCCGTATTAACATCGAAAGCGAAGGAGAAATTACAGAATCCTATAGCAAACTTATTATTACCGATACTACTTATCATAGCTTCATCACCGTTTACTTTTGTGCCTTTAAGGTCTGATGCCTGCTTGAAGATAAAAGAAGCAAGAAGGTCTGCTGCACCCGATTCATCGGCCCTGGAATATACAGAGATGTTATCATATCCCGTGGTATCGAGGTAGTCTGACCATTTTTCCGGTTTATCACTTGTAAATATTTTCTGTAATTCATCCGGGCTTAATCCCTGTTGCAGTATTCTGTGCAGGTAGGGGTTTTGCCGGTTAATTATTACAGCAACACCGTCTTTGGCAACTGGTACTGCCCATATACCGGCCTGCCTGTCACTGTCTGTCAAAGGACGCGAAATCATTGCCAGAAGACAGTTTTTATCAATAAGATCCTTTATGCCCTGACCGGTACCTGTCTCTTTTACATCAATAGTTACCCCGGGATGCAGCTTTTTAAAGTCATCAGCCCACAGTTTCATTAGCGGTGAAAGCGCATAAGCTCCGCTGATACTGATATTTCCGTTAATAGAAACCTGATTAGCTTTTTCCTGATTCTCACGTGAGTCATCAGACCTTTTTGTCTTGCATGAAAATAAAATGAGAAGACAAAATAATGCGATTAGAAATTTTGAGGGTGTCATTTTTTTTTAAAATTACAAATATTCTGTAAAGAAATCCATGCGTTTTATCATAATTAAACAGAAGGATTTACGCTACACTAAATCTATAAAATCATATAGAAATGACTACATCTGAAATTATAAATAAAGTTGCCTGAAACTATGTTCAGCTTGAAATACCTATTTATTCTTAACCTGGTAAAAATACCCCCGTGTACCTTTTACGCTTTCGATCCTTCCTTCCGCATCAAGTACATCAAGGTATTTATTTACCTCATTAAGGTGAAGACCGAGTATATGTGAAAGGTCATCCACAGTACACGGACGACGAATTATTGTCTCCAGGATAGCTGATTCTATATCTTTCCGGAAGGCAGTGATATGCTTTCTGTCGGGAGCTGAGGAAATAATTTCAACATTATCCAGTTCCCATAGCTTCTTGATGTCTTCAAGTTCTTTTTGTGTGGCACCTCTTAGGTTATCAATTGTACCAGGCCTGTCAAGTGTGTTGATCTGTACCGAATCGGGATTGATTTTTAATATTGCTTTTTTTAGTTCCATCAGTTCCTCCACAGAATCATTATAGCCCGGAAGGATCATTACTTCAAGCCACATCTTCCCCTTGTAACTTTTTCTGAATTCAGCGATACCCCCGATATATTCCTCAATATTAATTCCTTCTGCAGGGCGGTTTATTTTTTCGAAAACATCACGCGTGGCAGCATCCAGAGAAGGGAGGACAACATCTACAGATGAAACAGCTTCTCTTACTGACCTGTCGGTCAGTAAAGTGCCGTTTGTAAGAAGAGCAACAGGAATAGCGGGTCTGAGGCTTTTTATAAAGTCAAGTACATCTGCAATACCACTATTCAGCATTGGTTCGCCTGATCCTGAAAATGTTATATAATCGGGATCAGGATTATGTGAAAAATAATCTTCCAGCTCTTCCCTGATTTTGTATGAAGGTATGTATTCTTTTCTTTCAAGACTTAGTTTTGTGGTTTTTCCAACTTCACAATAAACACAGTCAAGTGTGCATACCTTTTTTGGTACAAGGTCAACACCAAGTGACATCCCCAGACGTCTCGACGGTACAGGACCAAATAAATATCTGTACATATTCCCTCCTGCTAATATAATTTTGCTTACTGCAAAAGTATGTATAACAATTTTCTGTCACAACGTCTGTGTCTAAAAAGTATATTGAAGAACTGCCGGTGAAGGGTCAGTATTTAAAATACACGGCATTTTCTGCATGTCTTTTACATGTAATTGTATCAATTATTACTTTTCTTTTTCCATTACGAATCAGCTCGAAATAAATAATTGTTTTCTTTTCTGCCAGCACCCTGGTCGATACAAGTGATTCTATTTCGCCACCAGTCCATATTAATGCAGGATCTCCTGACGAACCTAAATAATTATCAGGGTTCCCGTAATTATAAACTTTATATGAAGCGAGACCCCTTCCATTATTCCCGTCTGATTCCCAGTACAAAAACAGCGTGTCTGCTGCCGGATTTCTACATTTCCTGTTTATCCTAATTTTAAGGCCAGTCAATGGTTTCATCCTGAATAACATGAATTGTCCGTTCTTTTTCAGATCGATGAATGATATACGTTCAGTTTTAAACAGGTAATCGGAATCACCAACAATGGAGAAATCATAGTTGTATGCATCGTTAACGGCTGCCAGAGAATATATAAATTTGCCTGAGCTGTCTGTCGTGAACTGACCCGCGTAAACAGGTATAAACTTGTCGGGCATGCTGATGCGGGCATGAATAATGACTCTTCTGTAAGGGATAACCTCATTGGTCAGTTCGTCGGTGATTCTGCCTTTTAATTCAAGAGGATGGTTGATCCTTAAACAGCTTACCAGGGATAACATGCCCGCAATAATTAATGGTATCATGATTGATACACTAGTGGCAGGGAAGGTTTTTTTACAGGGCACAGGATTTTACACAGCTTTGTTTTTAAAGGTTTTTAGCAATTTAAAATAATAACGACTCCCTGTTTGCAGGACTTATTATTACCTGTATATACTGAAAAGGAATTGATTGCAGTCTTTTTAAGTGTACTGGAAACATTCATAATAAATGTTATACTTTACACAGTTAACCGACTTTTAATTGAACTTCAATTTACATTAATATTTATTCAAAATCAATTATTTGTAAATAATGTTAATAGCTAATACGGCCTGCTGCGATTGTTTGAACAGTAGAGAATTCCTGTTTTCAGATTTTAAATCCGCTGCCAGCAGGTTTTTATTTTTTGAAGATTCAAATGTCTGTTAATTACAGCAGGTATGTTCTCTTTCTGATGGGTTATATAAATAAGGGTTTTCCATTCTTCATGGCAAACAATGTCAATAAGGTTGTTTACAGTTGTGGTTGCTTGGTCATCAAGTCCCTGGCAGGGCTCATCAAGAATAATTACAGGAGAGAGTTTAACGAGTGCACGGCATACTAATGCTATGCGCGACTGGCTGAATGAAAGGCGCATAAGTGGCAGGTTCCTCATACCAGTAAGCCCGGCAGCTTCAATTAACTGATCTGCCTGTTTATAATGGTCACCGGTAAGGTTATTACGTACCACAAAATGATTACTGAAACCACTTAAAACGGCTTCATAAAGAGTCATGCCGCGTGGGAAAAACTGCTGAAGCTCCGGTGAAAAATATCCAATCGGTTTTTTAATATCCCATATTGTCTCGCCAGTCCCTCTGACTTTATCAAAGACTACTATTTTATATGCGTATGCCATCGGATTATCTCCATAAATAAGACTCATAAGCGTACTTTTACCTGAGCCGTTGGGCCCTGTAAGTATCCATTTTTCACCTTTGTTTATTTGCCAGGAAAAATTTTCCTGCACTATCTTGTTGTCATATTTTATGGTTACGTTATTGAATTTTGCCAATACCTTAAATGAATGACCGGATTCATCCTTAACAAGGTTATTTACAACTATTTTTCGTAAATGCATATCCGGATCCCTGTGCTGAAGAAGAAATACCTTCTTCTCTCCTGCATATCCGATAGCTCTGTCCTTTATAAATAAAACGTGTGTTATAAAATCAGGAGGCTTATTCCCTGCACATGTTATAAGAATAGTGACATTTTTCATCAGTAACATACCGAGGGCATGGTTAACCATTTGTTTCCCTTCATGGTCAAGACCTGCATAAGGATCATCAAAACAGATCACCTTCCTGTTTGTTAGCCAGAGCATCAAAAGCAGAATTCTTCGGCCCTCACCGGTAGATAATGAAACTATATGCTTATCAAGCAGGTCAGATATTTTGAATTCGCTGGCTTCTGTACGTATTTTTTCTTTGGCAGTTCCTGTTTTTTGTGAAATAAAGTCGATTACCACTGGTGTCTCTTCCACCCCGCAAGAGAAAAAGCGCTGCTGGTAGAAACGAGCTGAACTGTTAAAAAGGTGGTATAATGAGAAATCTCTTCTTATTAGTGCAACCGATGGATAACCGGTGTCTGTTGTTACATTGCCGGCCAGGATCATTTCACCTCTGTCGATACGCTGATGGCCTGTAATTACTTCAAGCAAAGTTGTTTTACCTGAACCGTTTTCGCCACATATCCACCAGCAATCACCTTCGTTGACCCTCCAGTTCAGTCTGCTTATCAGAGTAGTGTCATCACGTTTAATTAACGCATCACGGAATTCAAAGATCATTATTTCTTTTGGTTAGCACTGTCTTTGTTCCCGTTGTCACGGCTCATGTCTACCAGTACAGCTTTCATGCTTTCCATTTCCCTGCCGTAGCCAGCCCAATCGTTTTGTTTGAGGTAATCAAGAGCTTTGTTATAATGGGAAAGAGCCTCCTGTGCCCTGGCCGACAATGTTGTACTGACCATTTTAGCAATAGATGTAACCTGCTGATTTACTGTTGTGTCGGCTGAGCCGGAACTGTTGAATATTGCCTGTAGCGATTCTTCAAGAGTGCTTCTCATTTCAATCTGGTCGTTATAAGCAACTATTACTCTTTTCAATTCAGGAATCTGTCCCTGCTCCGATTGCAGGTAAACAGGTTCAACATACAGGAATGCATTCTTTATGGGTATTATCAGCTGATTTCCCCTAAAGACCTCAGAGCCCTGTTGTCCCCACAGGGTAAGTTCTGACGAAATATCGGGCTGCTGATTTATCCTTGCCTCAACCTGCATCGGACCGTATATAAGTTTGTCTTTTGGAAGTGAGTACACTATAAGATCTCCATAATTAGGGGCATCGCACCTTGCACACATCCATGCTATCATATTGTCCTTCTTAGACGGGGTGAGCGGTAACATTAGTATATACTCTTCATCTTTGGTTCCGGGCAGCCTCATGATGATATAATAGGGGAACATCACCATCTGGGAATTATTGTAATTCTCATTCGGGACCTGCCAGTAATCTTCCTGGTTATAAAACACCTTCGGATCTGTCATATGATACACATTGTACATCTGGGTCTGTATATTGAAAAGATCAGTAGGGTAGCGTATATGTGTTTTCAGAAATTCTGGCATCTCACTGAAAGGTTTGAATAGTTTTGGATAGATTTTTTCAAGTGTTTTAATAATGGGGTCATCAGGATTTATTACATAATATGTAACATCTCCGTCGTAAGCATTAATCACAACTTTTACAGAATTGTTTATATAATTAAAATTCATTCCGTTGAGCCCTTGTGATGATGGTTCTGAATAAGGAAACATATCGCTTGTGGTATATGCATCGTGTATCCAGTATAGTTGCCCGTCTTCCCCGACAACCAGGTAAGGCATACTGTCGTACGACAGAAAAGGAGCTATGGTCCTGTCGCGTTCACTTATATTTCTATGGAACATAAGCCTGCTCTGATCGGTAAGGTAGTCTGTAAGAAGAATTTTAATATCTGAAAATTTCCAGGCATAGACAAGACGTTTCATGGATCCTGAAATGCGGACGCCTCCTTTTCCGGAATAACTGGTATACACATTGTCTTCACCTTTTGGATAATCAAATTCCTTGGCAGTTGTGTTAACCAGTACAAACTGATTGGATTCCTCTCCGTAATAAATGCCCATTTGCTTAAGGTTTAAAGGTACGCTTGTAGTGGGAGGAATATCTTTAACTATCAAATTTGGCATCCCGTTAACAGCAATTTCATTAACAGGATTCATTACAATACCATAACCGTGTGTATAAATCAGATGGTTATTAACCCATGTCTGCGCTCTTGCAGGTATTTGCGAAACAGGCAACTCTCTTGCTGCCAGTGCAACTTCAGTATACTTATTAAAGTGATACCTGTCAACCTGAACACTGTTAAAGTCATAATAAAGTCGTATCTCCTGTAATTGTTTATATGTCTGAATCAGTGGTCTCCGGTCCCATAAACGTATATTTTCAATGGTATTATGATTTTCCTGAATATCCTTATATGTTATGGACTGGTCAACCGGAAACGGTTCTGACTTAATCTTATTGAGCCCGTAGGCTTCTCTGGTTAATTTGATATTATTCAGGATATATGGTGTTTCTTTCTGTAGCTCATTAGGTTTTACAATATACTGTTCCATAAGACCCGGAGTTAACCCTGCAAAAATCACAAGGATAAATACCCACAGGCCGGCAGCATATAACAGAATCTTCTTGTTCCTTATTACAGGTGAAATAAATAAAAGCAGGGAGATAATAAGACTCAGAATAAATAATGCCCAGTATGCAGGTATTTTAGCATGTACATCCATATATGAAGTTCCGTAAGCCACTCCGTTTGATGAATAAAGGAGATTAAAAAGTTTAAGGAAGTAAACTGCAGAGATACCCAGGACCAGGAATCCTGCAAGGCTCAGTAAATGCTTTCTCACCGGCTGGGGTACCCGTATTCCTTTTTCGAGAGCTGAAACAGCATTGTCGAGATAATAGGAGAGCAGAACAGCAATAAATGTAAGAACCACCATTATGATATACCAGCTGCTAGCAAACTGGTAAACAGGAAGTTTAAAAACATAAAACGAGGCATCTTTGCCAAAAATAGGTTCTGTAACCCCGAAATCTGTGGCATGTGTAAACTGAAGGAAATTACTCCACTGGTTGACAGCACTTGATCCCATAAATATCCCAAGAAACAATAGCAGTGCCACCCATAACCAGGCTATGGCTTTGCCTTTATATATTTCTGCTACAAGCTGTCGCGGGTCTTCTGCAGAAAACACCACGGTACCTCTTGAAAAGCTCCCTCTTTTGTATGCAATCCAGATATTAATTCCAAAGAAGATGACGAAAACGAGAAAGAACGCAATAAATGCAACAACTTTCGATAGTACCATTGTATCAAATACCGATTCATATTTCAGATTCTTAAACCATAGCCATTCACCATAGTAATTAAGAAAAAGGTTTAACAGATATGATATCACTATAATTGCAGCAATTATAACCGCTATTCTTTTACCTCTTTTCATAACCGGATTGTTTTGATTATTATGATTATACAGAAATAATTAATTAAAATTATTTCATAGCACCGAAGTGAAATTACACAATATTATCCAGAAGTGCATTAAATGTTGGAAGTTAAAAGTTAAAAGTACATTGTTTTGTCTTCTGCCGGATGTCCGCGTGTGTTTCATTTTGTGACACTTTTCACTTACCAAAAAAATTAACTCTCATATTATTAGGGTGTTGGGATTATGGCATGACTATTGCAAAAGGTGTATTACCAAAATTTCAGAGATGGACAGACCAGTATCGAAAGAGCACAAAAAACAATTCATAATTAAGCGTACCGGAACTATTTTGCTCCTGGTTCTGATTCCTTTGTTAATAATAGTATTTATACGTTCTGTTTTCAACCAGGAAGTCAGCCTTTCAAAGGTTATAACCGGACAGGCTGAAAGGGGTAATATACTCATAACTGTTCAGGGATCCGGTATAGTTATTCCGGCTTATGAGGAGGTAATTATAGCACCATTCCGCAGTAATGTTATAAAGATAGTCCGTAATCCGGGCCAGAAAGTTACTTCCGGTGATACGCTGCTTATCCTGAATAATAAACTGGCAGAAAATGATCTTGATCTTTTAAAAAACGAGCTTGAACTTCAGAAAATCAGGATAGAAAAGCTGAATATTGAACTACAGCAGCTAAAAGAGAATTTCAGGTTCAGCAGTAAAATAAAAGATATAGGCGTTGAGAATGCAAGGCTCAGTTTTGAAGCTGAATCTACACTTAACAGGATGGGAGGCAGTCCGGCATATAACGTAAAAAAGGCAAAGACCGACTGGAATGTAGCAAAGCTGGAGTCGGAACAGGCACTTTACAATTTCAATAACGAGGTAAATTCCAGGGAGAATGGTATACTGGAGTCCGAAACGCAGATCAATATCCTTAAGAATAAAATTATTAAAGCAAGGGATCTTGTAGATCAGGCTTATGTCAGAGCCCCTTTCAGCGGTGACCTGAGCTGGATTGTCGACCAGCCCGGGGCAACCATTTCCGAAGGTCAGGAAATTGCCCGGGTTGCAGATTTTTCTTCCTATAAATTGAAAGGAACAATCAGTAATGCATGGGCCGGTCGTGTTGTTACGGGTCAGAAGGTACAGATAAGAGACCAGGGAAAAAACCTTTCAGGTGTTATTGAAAATATCATGCCGGCAGTCAGCCAGGGTATGATGGAATGCCAGATAAAGATAACAGGCGGAGACATATCAAATCTCAGGCCCGACCAGCAGCTTGAGATAAGGGTGGTTATTTCATATAAAGATGATGTATTGCGAATTCCAAATGGAACATATTATAAATCAAGAGGATATAAGAATATGTTTGTTATCAGGGGGAACAAAGCTTACAGGACAAAGGTACTGCTGGGAGATGCCAGTTTCGATTATGTAGAAGTTGTTGAAGGACTTAAGGAAGGTGACAGGGTAATACTTACAGATATTGATGAAAAATATACCCGCGATGAAATACGTGTTAAAAAATAATGGTTAGCACGAATAAAGTAATTCAAATATCAATTATAACAGCAATATGATAAAACTTGAAACGATCAGTAAAACTTACAGAACAAAGGAGGTTGAGACACTCGCCCTCGATAACATTAATATTGAAGTAAACGAGGGAGAGTTTATATCGGTAATGGGCCCCTCCGGTTGTGGCAAGAGTACTCTTTTAAATATAATAGGTTTACTCGACCAGCCTGATGAGGGAAAAATAAAACTCGGTAATCAGGTTATAACAAGCTACGATGATAAAAAAACAGCAAGAATGAGAAACAGGCTTGTTGGTTTTATCTTTCAGAGCTTTCACCTGATTAAGGAACTAAATGTTTATGATAATGTTGAACTTCCCCTTATATACAGAAAGATGCCTGCCTCTGAAAGAAAAAAGAGAGTTACCGAATCACTCGAGCAGGTAGGACTGATGAACAGGATGAAACATTACCCTTCGCAGCTTTCCGGCGGACAATGCCAGCGTGCAGCAATTGCAAGGGCCATTGCAGGAGAACCCCGTATTATCCTGGCCGATGAACCTACCGGTAACCTCGATAGCGTAATCGGGCATGAGGTAATGGAGATATTAATAAATCTTAATACGTCAGGTACCACTGTTGTTATGGTTACCCACGACGAACTTTTAGCCAGGATGACTCATCGTATTGTACGCCTCTTCGACGGAAGACTTGTCAGCTGATATTTACTCAACAAAAAAGACGATGTTAAAAAACTACTTCAGGATATTTCTAAAAATAGCTTCCAGGAACAAGCTCTTTACTTTTCTGAGCCTGTTTGGGATCAGCCTTACCATCATGTTTGTAATGATATTCAGCATGACAATCTCAAAGATAACTTCAGGTTCCGGTCCGGAGTCAAAACTTAAAAATATAATTTTTGTGCAGAGGGTTAAAACACGAAACACGACGCAGCAGAAGGGCGGGGGCTATAGCATCTCAAGCTGTGGCAGATCATTATGCGAGGATCATCTGAAAAAAATAAAGAATGCTGAATACATTTCAATGTATGCATATGACCAGTGGGAATTCATTCTAAATGGCCAGCATGAACTAAAAAAAGTCACTGCAACCGATGCTGAATACTGGAAGATATATAATTACACCTTTTTAGAAGGCAGGCCCTACACCAGGCAGGATGTTATTAACCGTTCGAACCTGGCTGTTATAACAGAATCTCTTAAACAGTTGTTTTTTGGAAATGATGGAAATGTATTGGGTAAAACAATAAGATACAATTCTATGGATCTTGTTGTTACGGGCGTAGTTCAGGATCCGCCTCCGACCGACCAGAATGCTTATGGAGACCTCTATTTCCCATATACCTTGTTGCCTGGAAGTTACAGCCTCGATACATATACCGGTGCTTACAATTTAGCATTCGAAGCAAAATCGCCAAGGCAATTCGGTATAATAAGAAATGAAGTGCAGGATGTAGTCGCAAGGCTGGATGCAGCCGATACAACTCATACAGTATTCTTATCCGGACCGTATACCCAGCTTGAAAAGATGATGGTCGGATATGGCGATCCGGAGGAATATTCCAAGGGTGAGAGTATTTTAAAATACCTAATGATAGCGCTTGCCTTCATTTTGCTTCCTGCAATAAACCTTATGGCATTGAATTTTGCCAGGATACATGAACGGGGAGAAGAAATTGCGGTGCGAAAATCATTCGGTGCACCCGGTTCAGCCTTAAAAGGTCAGTTCCTTTTTGAAAATGTTCTGATGACACTTACAGGAGGGGTGTTGGGAATACTCTTGTCATACCTCATCGTCGGACTTTTAGGAGATGTAATAACACTCAGGATGAATTTTTTCAGTAATGTACCGTTGACTTTCTCTTTTAACCTGAGCGTTTTTATTGTCGCAATGGCAGCTTGCCTGGTATTTGCATTACTGTCAGGATTTCTTCCCGCGATCAGGCTGTCAAAGATGAAACCTGCTGTTTACCTGAAAGGAGGTGAAGTATGATGCGCATATTTTTCAAGACATTATGGAACAACAGGAAAAGAAATATCCTTGTATTTGTCGAGTTGCTGATGATTTCACTGGTGATGTTCAACCTTACACTGTATCTTGTGAATATGATTACTATTTACAGGATTAAAAACTGTTACAATACAGATAATGTTGTATTAATAAATATTACAAAGAAAACAGATGAGGATAAGTCTAAAACAGATCAGGCTTTTGATAACCTTAAAACGGTCTTGTTATCGGAACCTTACGTGGAATCGGTATCTGTAAGCACAACTGCCCTTCCTTATAATTATAACCTGTGGTCGACCGATTATACTTATGATGATCAGCACTTTAGCCTGGCGGGAAGACGTGTCGATTTTGACTATGCAAAAGTGATGAAAATAACGCCTGTAAAAGGCAGATGGTTTGATGAGACTGATCTTGGTAAGACAGTAAAGCCTGCAATCATTTCCAGGGATGCTGATGAAAAATATTTTGATGGCAATTCGCTCGGAAAAACAATTGATGACGGAAATAAAAAATTCGAAATAATAGGTGTTGTCGATGAATTCAAAAGAAGTGATATTGAAAAACCGATTGATTTCGCTTTCTTCCTGAGCCCTACAGTAGATCCTCAATATTACTGGGCAGTATCTTTTCTTGTCAGGACTAAGGATGGTGCTACGGGTAAAATGCTTGAGCAGGCGGAAAGTAAGGTTTATTCAACTCTTGATCCGGATAAATGGACGATAAGCAGTCTGAATTCACTCGATAACATGCGGGCATCTCAAAATGCTGACAGCAGTCAGCGTAATTACCTGAGCATCATAATTGCATTGTTTATTATGGTAAATGTTTTTCTGGGAACGATAGGAATTTTATGGTATAATACTAATCTGCGAATAAATGAAATAGGTATTAAAAGGGCTGTTGGATCAACAGGATCGGAGATCAGGAGGATGCTTATTCTTGAAAGCATGGTTATAGCCGCGCTGGCATTGCTTATAGTAATGTTGATAATAATGCAGGTGCCGACTTTCCTGCCAGGCGGCTCGCTTGAGAAAGGAGTTTATGGAAAATCCGTTTGGATAAGCATTCTGTCAATGGCATTCATGGTACTTTTAAGTACCTGGATACCGGCAGCGATAGCTTCAAATATACGTCCTGCCACTGCACTCAAGACAGAATAGTTTGTTAACTTAGCCGTGTATGAAACAACCGCCTGATATACTTGTATGTGATGACGATGATGCTGTCAGGAGTTCGTTGGGTTTCCTTCTGGGCAAAGCAGGTTTTAATCCTGTGTGTGTTGCTGATCCTGGAAAAGTGCCTCAACTGATTCGCGAACAAAAGTTTGCACTTGTTCTCCTTGACATGAATTTCTCGCTTAGTATCGATGGAGAGGAAGGGATCGACCTTTTGAGAAAGGTTAAAGTATTAAGTCCATTGGTTCCTGTAATACTTATAACAGCATGGGGCTCTGTAGAGCTGGCTGTTAAAGGAATGAAAATGGGAGCCGCTGATTTTGTTACAAAGCCATGGAATAATTCGCATCTTCTTAAAATAATCGAGACATCAATCAAATTATCAGGTGATACTGAAAATTATCATGACGATATTCAAAATGAAGATGAAGGTGGTGATATATTTCAGGGAATAATAGGTAAAGATCCTGCGCTTCTTGATGTTATGAAAGTAATCAGGAGAGTGGCACCTACAAATGCCCCCGTTCTTATTACCGGTGAGAGTGGTACCGGTAAGGAGATGATAGCATCAGCTATTCATAAGCTTAGTTCCAGGAAAGAAAACCCGTTTATAAAGGTAAACCTGGGAGGTATACCTTCAGCTTTATTTGAGTCGGAGATGTTTGGGTACACAAAAGGTGCTTTCACAGATGCAAAAGGAGAAAGAGCCGGTCGTTTCGAACGAGCCGACAAAGGAACAATTTTCCTTGATGAGATAGGTGATCTTTCACATTCTTCACAGGTTAAACTTCTGAGAGTGCTGCAGGATCAGACATTTGAAAAACTGGGTGATTCAAAAAGCATGACTGTTGATGTCCGGATTCTGTCTGCAACAAACAAGGATATTGTATCACTGGTTGAAGCGGGCAGTTTCAGGGAAGATCTTCTTTACAGGATCAATCTTATTCATATTGACGTACCTCCTCTTAGAAAAAGAAAAAATGATATTCCCGTACTGGCTGATTATTTTGCCGGCAATGCTGCCATGACCTACTCCATGGACACAAGGGTAATATCAGACGATGGCAAGGAATGGCTTTCCAGCCGCGAATGGCCGGGTAACATAAGAGAACTTAAAAACCTTGTTGAAAGAACTGTCCTGTTAACTTCCGGCGATACAATTAAAGCATCTGATCTGATCATGGCTGCAGGCAAAAGTGTTAACACTGAAAAACGAAATTCAACAACAGGGACACTGGATGATATGGAACGCTCAATGATAGTCAGGCTGATAGAAGAATGTGGCGGGAACCTTTCAAAGGCATCGGAAAAGCTGGGCATAAGCAGGACTACATTATACAGGAAAATGGATAAATACAATATTCAGGCTGGCAGTGATGAGTAAAAAGATGACTATAGCCTGGCTGACTGTTGTCTTTGCATTGTTCCTGTTGCTTGCTATTCATACATTTCATGGTGATAATCCTTTTCTATTAATTGCATCAGAGATTATTATTCCGATTCTTTATCTAATAACAGTTTCGATTTTCCTGAAATCATTGAAGCCTATCAGTAATATGGCCAGTAACATGAATCTTCTTAAAGAGGGTGATTTCAGTCTTAAAATGGTAGAAACAAGGAACAAAGAGGTTAATGATATTATAAAAGTATATAATTCAATGATCAGCCGCCTCAGGGAAGAAAGGCTGTCGGTAAGGGAAAAGAACCAGTTACTTGACCTGCTTATCGATTCTTCACCCATGGGGATAATAATTACAGATCTCGATAACAGGATAACGGATATCAATAAAAGCGGTCTGCGTTTCATGGGACTAAGAGGCAATGGTTACAGGAACATGACATTGGATGATCTTAAAGGGCAGATAGCAGAAGGACTAAGAAGACTGGAGTTTGAAAAGAAAGAGGAAATTGTTGCTGAAGATGGGCTTAAATACCTTTGCAGGAAACTGTACTTCATGGACCATGGATTCAGACATCCTTTTTATATGATTGAGGAATTTACCGACGAGATACGCAAGGCTGAAAAACGAGCTTACGGGAAACTGATACGAATGATGGCACATGAGGTTAACAATACTATCGGTGCTGTTAACTCGATAATGACTACGATGCAGTCTGACCCCGGCACCGGAGATGATAAAGAGAGGGAGGAGACGGAAAGAATGCTGGAAGTAGCGATACAGCGTAACTATCAGCTTAACAGGTTTATGCAGAATTTTTCTGATGTTGTGAAACTTCCTCCACCCGAAAAAGAATCGATGGATCTGAAAACATC
>JBJKPQ010000001.1:0-2111 GCA_046706305.1 Bacteroidales bacterium | reverse complement strand
CGATATTTTTATCGCATTGAGTCATCTGGGTTTTGAGGGTGATATTAAACTTGCCAACACACTGCCTGCCGGGCTCGACCTAATTATAGGAGGGCATTCGCATACAAGAATAGCAAAACAACAGGTTTTCAACGGAATTTTAATAACCCAGGCAGGCAGCAAATTAAAATACGGAACACTTATAATTCTGACCCGCGGTGAAGACGGGACTCTTACGAAAACAATGAAACTCATTAGTATCGACAAAGCCGGGAAAGAGGATCCCCGCATCCGCTCCATGGTTGATAAGTTCAATGATAACCCGGGACTAAAGGAAGTGATAGCAACAGCAACTGATAATTTTTCGTCGCATGAAGAGCTGGGATACCTTATGGCTGATGCCCAGAGAGCTGCAGCTAAGGCAGATATGGCCTTTGTTAACACCGGCGGGGTCCGCATCAGCCGGTTGCCAAAGGGGCCTGTAACTGTAATGAATATCTATGAGCTGGATCCTTTCGGCAATGCTCTTGTGGTAACTAATCTGACTGGGAATGAAGTACTTGCATTTTTGCATTCAGCTTATAAAATGGACAACAGACACCTGCCTTATCCGTCCGGCATAAATATAGATGTAACCCATGATAAGAATGGGAAACTATCCGGAATATCGCTTTTAACAGGAAATGGCAAACCTCTTGACCTGAACAAAACATATTCCGTTGCCATGAATGATTACATGACACAGGTTTATAAATACAAGCATGCCGACCCAGGTCATTCTCTTTTCATGACCACTGCTGAAGCAACTGTCGGCTATTTAAGGAAAATTAAAAAAATACAAAGCTACAAGAATATAAAACGTATTCATATTGATAGCTGATTCCCACAACATTTCCTTGCCTGTGTCCGAACCCTGACTGATATTCTTTTGGAAAGACTGAACAACTGATATCATAAATTTGTCAATAACAGGAGAAAAGGATATAAGAATCCTTAATACTTCACGATCGGATGATTGTGAAGATTTTGCCTTTTATATTAATAGGTATTGATACCGGTCTTAAAAGGAGATTATATTATGAAAACAAAAAGCATTGAAGCAGTGATAAACCCTCCGGGGATACATTGGGTAGGTAACGGATTCAGGGTACATAATTTTATACCGGGGGTACCCCGGCTTGAGATGGTGCGCATGAATCCTTTTGTTATGCTGGATTATAATTCAAAATACTATTTCCCTCCTTCTGATAAGCCAGGGGGTGTAGGGGTACATCCCCACAGGGGATTTGAAACTGTCACCATAGCATACAAGGGCAGGATAGCTCATCATGACAGCAGAGGTGGCGGCGGCGTAATAGGCGAAGGAGATGTTCAATGGATGACAGCGGCATCGGGAGTCCTCCACAAGGAATATCATGAAGAGGAATGGAGTAAACATGGAGGAGACTTTCATGTGGTTCAGCTGTGGGTAAACCTTCCTGCAAAATATAAAATGTCGGATCCGAAATACCAGGCTATTTCAAATAATATGATGGGAAAGTCCGAATTACCTGATAATGGCGGTGTTATAGAAGTCATTTCCGGCTCATACAAAGGAACAATGGGTCCTGCAAAAACTTTTTCCCCTGTAAATCTTTTTAACGCGAGGATAAGGAAACACGGAAAGGCTGAATTTACAATGCCATCCAATTTTAATACCGCACTCCTTGTAATTGAAGGAAATATTACTGTTAATGAAAAGGAAACCGTTCCTGCCGATAATTTTGTCCTGTTCAGGAATGACGGGGAAGATTTCACATTAACAGCCGCCGAAGACAGTACAGTGTTGATAATGAGTGGAGAACCTATTAATGAACCAATTGCTGCACACGGTCCGTTTGTAATGAACACACGACAGGAAATAATTCAGGCTTTTAATGATTTTAACGAGGGAAAATTCGGATATCTTGAGGATTGACTACTATTCTGGCCCGCTATGAAATAATTTTTTTGTTATTTTGACATTGACCGTCAGATATACAGAGATAAATTAATGGTATTCCGCAATTGAAAAAGTTATTTCTTTTTACTATAATTATTCTTCTTACAGCGTGCTCCTCCCGCAAACATTTGTCCTTTGAAAACCTGCCTCT